>JBKOUP010000130.1:0-3898 GCA_046723495.1 Acidobacteriota bacterium | reverse complement strand
ACGATGACCAGGCCGCGGAGGAAGTTCTTGATGAGCCAATTCATGGCAGAATTCTAGGTGACAGGGAACAGTGAGCAGGCGACAGCGTCACCTGTCACCTGTCACCTGTTCCCTGTCAGCCAATCGCATGCGCCCCACTCTCTACGACCGTTACGCCGCCCAGCTCTTCGCTCTCGCCCTGCGCATCACCGGCGATGACGCCGCCGCGGCCGAGGTGATCTCGTCGGCGTTCCTCACCCTCGGCGACGAGGCCGACGAAGCGTCGCTCGTGCGCGCCACGCGCGACGCCGCCCTGGCCCGCCGCGGGCGCGCCGCCGTGGCCCTATCCGGTCCGCCGACGCCGCTCAAGCTCGTCGAAGCGGCCTTCTACGGCGGCCAACGCGTTTCGGATTTATCGCAAACCTTTGCTTTGCCGGAGCGTACGGTACGGTCTATGCTGCACGACGGAATGGCGCAACTGAAACGCCAGTTGGCGGAACCGCGATGAACGACACGCTCGAACGCGACGATCTCCAGCTCCTCGGCAGCGTCCTCGCCGAAGGGCTCGAGCCCGTCCCGCCGCCGCCCGGCCTGAAGGCGCTGATCCTCACCGCCGTGCGCGGGATCCCGCAGGACAGCACGATCCTCCGCGCCCACGAGGGGCGCTGGACGAAGATCGCCGACGGCGTGCGCGCGAAGACGCTGTCGTTCGACCGCGAGCGCAACACGGCCACGCTGCTGATGGTGCTCGAGCCGGGCTCGACGCTGGCGGAGCATCGCCACCACGGCCCCGAGCAGACGTTCGTCGTCAGCGGGAGCTGCCGCATCGGCGCGCTGTCGCTGCGCGCGGGCGACTTCCACACCGCCGGCGCCGGCTCGCATCACGGCACGGTCGTCAGCGACGAGGGCTGCGAGCTCCTCCTCGTCGTCGACAGAGACGACTGCCTCGCCGCGTAGTGTCGCTCCTCCTCCTTCGAATCTTCGGACCGCAGATCCTCGGCCTGGCCGCCTACGCCGTCCTCCGCCGCCGCGCGGCGCTCGCGCAAATCGCGGCCGTGCTGACGACGGCGCTCGCTGCCGCCTACGCGGCGCTGGTGCTGGGGTCGGTGCCGCGCATCGGCGCGTTCATCGCCTTGGAGCTGTTCGTGGCCCTGCTGGCGCAGCTGCTGATCGCGGCGGGGAACGAAGCTACGTAGCGGAGTGCAGGCGTCTCGCCGGCTGGATGCGCTCCTAAAACCACGCGCCGACGAGCTCCACCGTCGCCCTGCGCATGTCCTGCGCGCAGACGACGGCGGAGACGACGGCCGCGGCGTCCGCCCCCGCCCGCGCCACCGCGCCGATGTTCTCGCGCGTGATGCCGCCGATGGCGACGACGGGGACGTGGGGAAAGGCCGCGCGGACCTCGGTGATGCGCGCGGGGCCGACGGCGTCACCGGCGTCGAGCTTCGTGGCCGAGCCGTAGATCGCGCCGACGCCGAAGTACGAAGCGAACGGAGCGAGGGCGGCGGCTTCTTCGATCGTGCTGACGGAGACGCCGACGATGCGCTCGCCGAGAAGGGCGCGGGCGTCGCGGGGGTGCATGTCGTCGGGGCCGAGGTGGACGCCGTCGGCGTCCGCGGCGAGGGCGACGTCGACGCGGTCGTTCACGATGAAGAGGGCGCCTTTCTCATGCGCGACGTCGCGCAACTCCTTTGCGAGGTCGATGAGGCGCGGCGTCGGGAGGGATTTCTCGCGCAGCTGCACGATGCTTGCGCCGCCATCGAGGGCAGCGCGAATGATTTCTTCAGGAGAGCGCCGCGGATCGGTGAGGACGTAGATGCCGCGAATGGCGCGCGCGTCGGGATAGCCGCGGCCTTCGCCGGTGACGACGGGATTGCGCAAGCCGGCGGCGACCATCTCCTTCGCTTGCGCGATGGCCTCCTGAAGCGGCACGCCGAGGGCGAGGTGCGCGGCGATCGCGGCGGAGAGCGCGCAGCCGGTGCCATGCGTGTGGGGCGTGTCGATGCGCGTGCCGTGGTACGTGCGCACGAGAACGCCGTCGACGTAGAGCTTGTCGTCGGGATCGCCGAGGGCGTGGCCGCCTTTGACGAGAAGCGTCTTCGCCTGCACGGGCTCGTGCGCGTTCGGCGTGACGAGATCGCAGAGCGGGATCAGCTCGTCGAGCGCGGCGGGATCGTCGAGCAGCGACACGCCGGCGGTCGAGGCGAGGACGGGATCGAGGACGACGTTCTTCGGCTTCCAGCGCCGCAGCGCGTCCGCGACGGCGCGCGCCTGCGCGGCGCCGCCGAGCATGCCGATCTTCACCGCGCCGAGGCCGCGGGCGTCGCTGAAGACGGCCTCGAGCTGCTTGTGCAGCGTTTCCGCGTCGATCAAGTGCACGCCGTGCACGCCCTGCGTGTTCTGGATCGTGATCGCCGTCGCCACCGACCAGCCGGCGACGCCGAGGGCGTGGAAGACGCGCAGGTCGGCCTGCAGGCCGGCGCCGCCGGAGGGATCGAAGCCGGCGATCGTCAGCGCAGCGGGTCGCATGGCTTCAGCAGCTCCGGCGTGTTGCCGGTGACGATCATCTCCGCGAGGAGCTTGCCGGTGATCGGCGCGAGGAGGATGCCGTTGCGGAAGTGGCCGGTGGCGATGTACGTGCGCTCGTCGATCTTGCCGATGTACGGGAGGCCGTCCTTCGAGCCGGGACGGAAGCCGCACCAGGCCTCGACGATTTCGGCGTCGCGCAGCGCGGGAACGAGCGCGGCGGCCTTCGCGTGCAGCTCGGCGGCGGCGGGCGTGCCGAGCTCGAAGCCGACGTGTTCCTCGGTCGAGCCGACAATCACGCGTCCGTTGCGCGGGACGAGATAAACGTCCGGCGCGTAGATCGTCTTGTCGACGGCATCGGACTTCAGCGCGATCAGCTGCCCGCGCACGGGAAACGACCACGGCGCGCTCCACGCGCCCTTGGCGATGACGGTGACGTCGCCGTCGACCGGCTCGCTGACGATACGCACGTGCGGGCGCAGCGCCGCGAGCAGCTCGCGAGGATCGACGTTCTTCTCCTCGGGCACGAAGTTGCCGGCGCTCAGGTGAAGAGTTCCCGGCCCGTGCAGCGTTACGCCAAGCCGCTCCGCAAACGATGGCCACATCCGCAGGCTCGCCACGCCGAGGTCGAGCAGCGGCCCGGGCCCCTTCGACTCCGCGAACGGCGCGAGCATTCCGGCGGCCGCGGGCGAGGCGGCGCCGGGCTTCGCCGTGTCGACGACGGTGACCTGCGCGCGCGGGAGCAGATGCCAGGCCACGGAGAGCCCGATCGCGCCGCCGCCGTGGACGACGACGTGCATCAGCCGCCCGCCATCATCTGCACGATCTCGAGGGTATCGCCGGCGCCGGCGACGACGTCGTCGTAGCGCTCGCGGGGCACGATCTCGCGGTTGTGCTCGACGACGACGATTTTCTCGTGCAGACCTTTGGTTGCGAGGAGGTCGCGGATCGTCATCGGCCCCGCGAGCTCGACGCCGCGGCCGTTGATGGTGAGCGAGATCATGCGATGGCCCTCCACAGCTCCTCGGCGGCGCGCTTCGGGTCATCGGCGTCGAAGATCGCCGAGATCACGGCGATGCCGCGCGCGCCGGCGTCGATGCACGCGCGGGCGTTCGTCGCGGTGATCCCGCCGATGGCGATGACCGGAATCTTCACCGCCGCGGCGATGTCGCGCAGGAGCTCCAGCCCGCCCACCGCCACGCCCGGATGCGACTTCGTCGGGAAGACGCTGCCGGCGACGATGTACGCGCATCCTTCGGCCTCGGCGCGCAGCGCGGCCTCGACGGAATGAACGGAGCGGCCGACGAACGGGGCCTGCGTGAACGGCGCGTTCTCGGGCAGGTGGAGCCCAATGTCACCGCGAGCGTCACGCTCGCGGTGACACCAATTCACG
>JBKOUP010000143.1:0-3637 GCA_046723495.1 Acidobacteriota bacterium | reverse complement strand
ATCCGACGATCCGCTATCAGCTTCCGGCCTTCGTTCACCGGGACATCAGCGCGAAGACGCGGCGCAAGTTCCCGTACGCCGTCGACGTGAAGAACGTCGCGAACGCCTTCGGCGCGAAGAACCTCGGCGAGCGGATCTTCGGCGCGGGGACGCGGGCGTCGGTCGTGCCGGTCGCGCTCTGGCTCATCGCCGGCGCGGCCGCGCTCTTCACTCTCGCTCGAGAACCATGGCCACGCCCATCCCTCCGGCCGCGCACACCGTGATCAGGCCGTACTGCTCGCCGGTGGTCTGCAGCTCGTTGCACACCGTGGTGACGATGCGCGCGCCGGTCGCGCCGAAAGGGTGGCCGAGGGCGATCGAGCCGCCGGTGCGGTTGATCTTTTCCGGATCGATCTCGCCGATCGGCTCGCTGCGGCCGAGCTTCTCCTGGGCGATTCGTTTCGAGCCGATCCACTGGATGTTCGACAGCACCTGCGCGGCGAAGGCCTCGTGCATCTCGATCACGCCGATGTCGGCGAGCGACAGCTTGGCGCGCTCGAGCGCCTTCGGCAGCGCGAAGACCGGGCCTTGCAGCAACTGATCGAACGGATCGGTCGCGGCGAAGGCGTAGCTCTTGATGAATCCGATCGGCTTGAAGCCGTGCTCCTTCGCCTTCTCCTCCGACATCAGCAGCACCGCGGCGGCGCCGTCGGTCAGCGGCGAAGAGTTCGCGGCAGTGATCGTGCCGAACTTGCGGTCGAAGACCGGCGCTAGCTTGGCCATCGCATCCAGCGTCGAATCGCCGCGGATGAGGTTGTCCTTGTCGACGACGTTGTCGAACGACGGTGGGACGACCACCGTCATCACCTCGCTCTTGAAGCGCCCGTTCTCCGTCGCCGCGGCGGCGCGGTGGTGGCTCTGCAGCGCGAACTGGTCCTGCGCCTCGCGGGAGATGTGGTTTTCCTTGGCCATCTTCTCCGCCGACTCGCCCATGGTCAGGCCGGTGGTCGACTCGGCGATGGCCGGCGCATCGGGAGCGAGGTCGTGCAGCTTCACGCCGCTGAAGGAGCCGAGCTTCTTGCCGACGCTCTTCTGCTTGCTCGCATTGACGAGCGCGGCGGCGAATTTCTTCGAGAAGAGGATGGGAACGTCGGAGAGCGACTCGGCGCCGCCGGCGATGACGGTGTCGGCGTAGCCGCGGAAGATGAGGTCGGCCGCGGAGGTGATGGCCTGGTTCGACGACGCGCAAGCCTTGCTCACGGTGTAGCCGGGGATGGACCGCGGCAGCCCCGTGCCGAGGACGATCTCGCGGGCGATGTTCGGGGCCTTCACCGAGGGGATGACGTTGCCGAAGACGAGCTCCTGCACCGACTTCGGATCGATGCCGGTGCGCTGCACGAGCTCGGAGACGACCATCGTGCCGAGGTCGAGCGCGGAGAGGCTGGCGTAGTGCGTGCCGGACTTGGCGAAGGGAGTGCGGAGACCGGAGATGACGGCGACGCGGGGGGTGTATTGCCACATGACGGGGAGGGAGGATAGCACCGGGGGGACGGAGAATAGCGAATAGCGAATTCAGAATTGAGAAAATACGCAACTCTTCATTCCGCATTCTGAATTCGCTATTCGCTATTCGGATTCCCATACAATCTGCCCCACACGGAGGGCGTGCAGCATGACGGTGACGGCACAACCAGTCGTCGAAGCGAATCCTCTTCGCGAAGGCCTCGAGCAGGAGCGCGTCCCCGATGCCTCCTGCCTGGTCATCTTCGGCGCCTCGGGCGACCTGACGCAGCGCAAGCTCGTCCCCGCGCTCTACTCGCTCGCCCATGACGGGCTGCTGCCGGCGGGGCAGACGATCATCGGCTTCGCGCGGCCCGACTTCACCGACGAGGCCTGGCGCATGGCCATGCGCGACGCCTGCAACAAATTCGCGCGCGTCCGCCCCGTCGACGAGGCGGTGTGGGAGAACTTTTCGAAGGGCCTCTTCTACATCCGCGGCGACTTCAACGACCCCGAGGCCTACCTCCGCCTCAACCAGCGCCTGCAGGAGTGCGACCGCACCCGCGGCACGGGCGGGCGGCGCATCTACTACCTGGCCGTGCCGCCGAATTTCTTCCCCGTCATCTCCGAGTTCCTCGGCGCCGAGAAGATGGTCACCGACCCCGAGCGCGGCGGCCCCTTCACGCGCGTGATCATCGAGAAGCCGTTCGGGCATGACCTGGCGTCGGCGCGCGAGCTGAACCGCGTCGCCGTCACGACGTTCCGCGAGCGCCAGGTCTTCCGCATCGATCACTACCTCGGCAAGGAGACGGTGCAGAACCTCCTGGTCCTGCGCTTCGCCAACGGCATCTTCGAGCCGTTCTGGAACCGGCAGTACATCGATCACGTGCAGTTCACCGTGGCCGAGACCGTCGGCGTGGAGAAGCGCGGCGGCTACTTCGAGACCGCCGGCATCACGCGCGACATCATCCAGAACCACATGCTGCAGCTGGTCTCGCTGATCGGGATGGAGCCGCCGGTCGCCTACGAGCCCGACGCCGTGCGCGACGAGAAGGTGAAGGTGCTGCGCGCGCTGCGCGAGTTTCCGCGCGGCCGCGAGCAGGAGCACGCCGTGCGCGGGCAGTACACGGACGGCTCGGTCCTCGGCGAGCCGGCGCCGGCGTACCGCAAGGAGCCGAACGTGGCCCCCGACTCGAGGGTGGAGACGTACGCGGCCATCAAGCTCTTCATCGACAATTGGCGCTGGGCCGACGTGCCGTTCTACGTCCGCGCCGGCAAGCGCCTGCCGAAGCGCGTGACCGACATTTCGATTCACTTCCGCGCGGCGCCGTATCCGCTGTTCAACAAGATGGAGACGCTGCAGATGCAGTCGAACGTGCTGGCCATCCGCATCCAGCCGGACGAAGGGATCTCGCTGAAGTTCGACTCGAAGGTTCCGGGGCCGACGGTGCGCACGGCGCCGGTGACGATGGAGTTCCGCTACGCGACGTCGTTCGGCGCGGAGCCGCCCGAGGCGTATGAGCGATTGCTGCTGGAGACGATGCTGGGCGACTCGACGCTCTTCGCCCGCCGCGACGAGGTGGAGACGGCGTGGGCCTGGATCGATCCGCTGCTGAACGCGTGGGCCGGCGACGGCCGCGCCCCCGAGCCGTACCCGGCGGGAACGTGGGGGCCGGAGGCGGCGGACAAGTTGATCGAGAGGGATGGGCGGAAGTGGAGGAGGCCGTGACGAAATGACCGACTCCCTCGAATCCGAACGCCCCGTCGACGTCGCCCAAATCGAGCGCTCGCTCGCCGAGTTGTGGCGCACCGAAAAGGACGGCGACAACGCGGTCACGCGCGCGGCGCTGTGGAACGTGGTCGCGCACACGGCCACGTCCGATCATCACGTGCAGGCCACCGAGGTCCTCGGCCGGGCCAGCGCGGCGGTGCCGCAGCGGTCGATCGTCATCCATGCGGACCCCGCGGCGGCGCCGGAGATCAACTCCTGGATCAGCGCGAACTGCCACCTCGTCGGCGGCGGGAAACAGATGTGCTCCGAGGAGATCGCCATCGTCGCCGGCGGCGACCGCATCCACCGCGTCCCGCCGCTGGTCAGCGCGCTGCTGCTGCCCGACATGCCGGTGGCGATCTGGTGGATGGGCGACCTGCCGAACGA
>JBKOUP010000172.1:0-8647 GCA_046723495.1 Acidobacteriota bacterium | reverse complement strand
CATCTTCTCGGGATCGCCGAGCGCGATGCGGTCAGTGAAGCCGGCGTGCAGCAGCACGTAGACCGCGTCGGCCGGCACGCCGCGCTGCGCGAGCTTGCGGCCGTGCGTTCGGTACTCCTCGGCGCGCTGGAGCATGTTGACGAGCGCCTCGCCGCGCAGCGGCAGGCCGCCCTGCGGCGTCACCGACACCGACTCGGCGATGCGGTTGAGGAGGAAGCGCGACTTCTCCGTTCCGTCCTTGAGGTACGTCTCTTTCTTCCCCTGCGCGACCTTGAACAGCGGCGGCTGGGCGATGTAGAGGTGACCGCGCTTGATCACCTCCTGCATGTGGCGGAAGAAGAACGTCAGGATCAGCGTGCGGATGTGCGAGCCGTCGACGTCGGCGTCCGTCATGATGATGATCTTGTGGTAGCGCAGCTTCTCCACGGCGAAGTCGTCGCTGCCGATGCCTGTGCCGAGGGCCGTGATCATCAGGCGGATCTCGTCGGAGGAGAGCATCTTGTCGAGGCGGGCCTTCTCCACGTTGAGGATCTTGCCTTTGAGCGGCAGCACGGCCTGGAAGCGGCGGTCGCGGCCCTGCTTCGCCGAGCCGCCTGCCGAGTCGCCCTCGACGAAGAAGATCTCGCTCCACTTCGGGTCGCGCTCCTGGCAGTCGGCGAGCTTGCCGGGGAGCGATGCCGAGTCGAGCGCGCCTTTGCGCCGCGTCAGCTCGCGGGCCTTGCGGGCCGCGTCGCGGGCGCGGGCGGCGTCGACGATCTTGTCGGCGATGCGCTTGGCGTCCTTCGGGTTCTCCTCGAAGTACTCGCCGAGGCGCTCGTTGACGACCTGCTCCACCCACGTCTTCACGTGCGAGGAGACGAGCTTGTCCTTCGTCTGCGAGGAGAACTTCGGGTCGCGGATCTTGACGGAAATGACGCTGGCCAGCCCTTCGCGGACGTCGTCGCCTTCGAGCGAGAGCTTCAGCTTCTCCAGCGCGCCGGTCGATTCGACGTACTTGTTCACCGTGCGCGTCAGCGCGGCCTTGAAGCCGACCAGGTGCGTGCCGCCGTCGAGGTTCTTGATCGTGTTCGTGAAGCAGTAGATGTTCTCGTTGTAGGCGTCGTTCCACTGCAGGGCGATCTCGACGCCCTCGCCGTCCTTCTCGTCGCGGATGAAGATCGGCTGCTCGTGCAGCGGCGTGCGGTTCTTGTTCAGATCCTTCACGAACGAGACGATGCCGCCCTGGTAGCAGAACTCGTGGTGCTTCTCGCTGCGCTCGTCCTGAATGGTGATGTTCACGCCGGAGTTGAGAAACGCCAGCTCGCGCAGGCGTTGCGAGAGGGTCTCGTAGTTCATCTCCCCGATGGAGAAGATCTGCGAGTCGGCCTTGAACGTGACGCGCGTGCCGCGCTTCGTGGTCTTCTCGCCGCGCTCGATCGGCGCGACCGGGACGCCGCGCTCGTAGCGCTGGCGCCACACGTACTCGTCGCGATGGATCTCCAGCTCCAGCCACTCGGAGAGGAAGTTGACGACGGAGACTCCGACGCCGTGCAGGCCGCCGGAGACTTTGTAGGAGTTGTTGTCGAACTTTCCGCCGGCGTGCAGCTCGGTCATGATGACCTCGGCCGCGGAGCGGTTCTCTTCCTTGTGCAGGTCGACGGGGATGCCGCGGCCGTTGTCCTCGACGGTGACGGAGTTGTCGAGGTGGATCGTCACCGCCACGCGGTCGGCGTATCCGGCCAGCGCTTCGTCGATGGCGTTGTCGACGACTTCGTAGACCATGTGGTGCAGGCCGGTGGCGTCGTCGGTGTCGCCGATGTACATTCCGGGCCGCTTGCGCACGGCGTCGAGGCCCTTGAGGACCTTGATGTCCTCGGCGGTGTAGTTCTCAGCGGACCGCTCTTCGGCGATGTAGTTGTCTGCCATCAAGTCGCTTTCTTTTTGGAGGCGCGGCGAAGGGTTTTTCAGCCGCCATTTGAAACACTGAATTTTACAACAAAAATCCTGCCTCAGGCGAAATCTTGTGCGGCCGTAACTCGCCCGTTTTCAATGAGTAAGCGGCGGTGCGGCCCGGCCGCCAGCGAGCCCAGAAAACGCTCCTTCGCCGAGGTCGTGAAAACCTGCGTTTCGGGAGGCAGACGGAGCAGGAGTTGCTCGAGGATTTCGAGGTCCAGCTCGGCGTCGACGTCGTCGAGCAGGAAGATGGCCGGCTCGTCGTAGCGGGCCCGGAAAAGGCCGAGCTTCGCGAACTTCAGGAAGAGGACGATCATCTTCATCTCGCCCCCGCTCAGGACCTCGGCGGCGGCGCGTCCGCCGGCGGCGAAGTCGAGCTGATCGCGCTGCGGGCCGGCCAGCGTCGTGCCGGCGCGGAGCTCGTCGCGGCGGTTCGCGGGAAGCAGGCTCGGGCGGTAGATCATCCGCAGGTCGCGGACGTGATAGGCGTGGCGCTCGACGATTTTGTCGAACGCGCCGGACAGCGCGATCGTGTACACGTCGCGTGCTTTCTGGACGACGGCGGCGGCCTGCGCGAGCTCCTCGTCCCACGCGTCCATCGTCTTTCCGTCCTGCAGCAACGCGTTCCGCTGCTTGAGCACGCGCATGTAGCGCGCCAGCGCATCGAGGTACGACGGATCGACGCTGGCGATGCCGCGGTCGAGAAAGCGCCGCCGCTCCTCGGGCGAGCCGCGCAGAATCTCCAGCCGCGCCGACGAGTACGCGAAGACGCTCATGGCGTTGAGATAGCGCGAGAGCGGCACGCGCTCTTCGTTGATCATCAGCACGCGCCGCCGCGGCTCGAGCTCCAGCCCGATCGAGACCGTCTTCTCCACGCCGCCGCGCGCGAGCACGCCCTGCGCGAAGACGCTCGGCGCGTCGAAGCGGACGACGCTGGCGAGATGCGGCGTGCGGAACGACTTCGTCGTGGCCAGGAAGTAGATCGCTTCGAGGAGGTTCGTCTTCCCTTGACCGTTACGGCCGACGACGAGGTTCGTCGTTGGATGGAACGCCACTTCCTCCGAGGCGAGGTTGCGGAAGTTTTGCGTGGTGAGGCTGCGAAGAATCACGCGTTCGTCATCCTGAGTCGCGCAGACGACGAAGGATCTCAAAATGCGGCGGACGTGAAGCTTGAGATGCTTCGCCGTCTGCGCGGCTCAGCATGACGAGGGTGTCACGCCAGTCGCATCGGCATCACGACGTACAGATACTCGTACGGCAGCTCATCGTTCGCCGCCGGCTTGCCGATGCACTGCGAGTTCTCGTCCTTCAGGTCGAGGGCGACGTTCGGCGTGTCGACGGCGCTCAGAAAGTCCGTCACGTACGCGGCGTTGAGGCCGACGAAGAACGGGTTGCCGGCGTAGTCGATGGGGACGGTCTCGCGCGCGTCGCCAAGCTCCGGGTTCGTCGACGACACCGTCAGCTTCCCCGGCGCGAAGTCGAAGCGCACCGCGCGCGTGCGCTCGTTGGCCACGAGCGAGATGCGCCGGATCGTCGAGAGCAGCCGCTCGCGGTCGACCATCACGTGGCGGTCGTTGTCGCGGGAGATCACTTCCATGTAGTTCGGGAAGTTCACGTCGATCATCCGCGCCAGGAGCTTGCGGTCCCCGGCCTCGAAGAAGAGATGGTTCTCGGAGACGCCGAAGCGGACGTTGCCCTCCTCGTCGCTCGTCTCCAGCCGCAGAATCTCCTCGAGGGCCTTACGCGGGACGAGGATCGTCAGGTCGCTCGATTTCTTCGCATTGCCGTTGCCCTGCGGAAAGTTGATCAGGGCCATGCGATGCCCGTCGGTCGCGACCATCTCCAGCTTCGACGGCTGCACTTTCAGGAGCGCGCCGTTCAGCTGGAAGCGCGTCTCCTCGTGCGTGATCGCAAACTTGACCTTCGCGACCATCGTCTTCAGCTCTTCGAGCGGAATCGTGTACGACTCCTTGACGTCGACGCTCGGCAGCGTCGGGTAATCCTCGGCCGGCAATCCGAGGAGGCGGAACTTCGCCGTGCCGGATTCGACCAGCACGGAGTTGTTCTCCTGCAGGTTCATGTGCACGTCTTCGTCGGGAAGCGAGCGGATGATGTCGAAGAGCCGCTTCGCTTCGATCGTCACGCCCCCCGGCGTGGTGATGCGCGCCGCGCACGAGCTGAGGATCGTGACGTCGAGATCGGTCGCGGCGATCTGCAGCCGCCCGTCCGCGGCCTTGAGGAGCACGTTCGAGAGGATCGGAATGGTCGATCGCTTCTCCACGACTCCCTGGCAGAGCTGCAGCTCTTTTTGAAGATCGGCTTTCGCGACGGTCAGCTCCATGTCTTCTGTCCCTTAGACCTTAGGTTTTTATCTTGGTAGTGGTGGTAGTAGATCGCGCGGACCGTTCGGAATTCCCCGCAAGAGATTCAAAAGTATACCAATTCGATCTGCGCCGCTTGCGGGTTTCGCTGCGGAGAAGCGAAGGAATTCCGGGCCGTTTTCCGCAGTCGGTCGAAGTCCGTTTTTCGAAGCCGTTTTTGTCCACAGCTTTTGCGCAGCATTACCGGAACTGTTTCGTGAGCATCTCGATCGTCCGCGCGACTTGCTGATCGTTCTCAATCAGCTCGTCGATCTTGTCCACCGAGTACATCACCGTGGAGTGATGCTTGTTGTTGAATACCTTTCCGATCTCCGGATACGACAGATCGGTGAGGTGCTTGCACATGTACATCGCCACCTGGCGCGGGTAGGCGATCGGCCGCGCATTCGACTTCGACTTCAGGTCCGACACCTTGATGCCGTAGTGCGCGGCCACGACCTTCATGATGTCGGCGGCGGTGATCGGCTTGTTGTCCTTCGACAACAGATCCTTCAGCGCTTCCTTCGCCAGCTCCAGCGTGACGGTCTTCTTTCCCGCCAGCGATCCGAACATCGACACCTTGTTCAGGTAGCCCTCGAGCTCGCGGATGTTCGAGCGCACGCGCTCGGCGATGAAGAGCGCGGCCTCGTGCGGCAGATCGACGCGGCGCTCCTCCGCCTTCTTGCGCAGGATCGCCACCTTCGTCTCCAGATCGGGCGGCTGGATGTCGGCGATGAGGCCCCACTCGAAGCGCGAGCGCAGCCGGTCCTCGAGCGTGGGGATGTCCTTCGGCGGCGCGTCGGAGGTGAACACGATCTGGCGCTGCGTTTCGTACAGCGCGTTGAAAGTGTGGAAGAACTCTTCCTGCGTCCGTTCCTTGCCGGCCAGGAACTGGATGTCGTCGAGCAGCAGCGCGTCGGCGGAGCGGTAACGCTCGCGGAACTGCTGCATGCGGTCGTAGCGGATCGAGGCGATGAGCTCGGTGACGAACGTGTCGGCCGACATGTAGATCACCTTGAACGTCGGGTTGCGGTCGCGGATCTGCTGGGCCACGGCCTGGATCAGATGCGTCTTGCCAAGGCCGGCGCCGCCGTAGATGAAGAGCGGATTGAACGAGCCGCTGGGGTTCTCGGCGATCGACTTCGAGGCCGCGAAGGCGAGCTCGTTCGACTTGCCGACGACGAAGGTCGAGAAGCTGTAGCGGGGATTGAACGTCGACTGCGGCAGCTCCACCGAGGGTGGCGGCGGGGGGATGTCCGTGGCGGGGCCGTCGTTGGCGTCGGCGACGAGGTGGAGGTTGAGCCGGTCGAGGGAGATGTCGTCGAGGATGGAGCGGATGCGGGGGCCGTAGCGCTCGCGGATTTCCTCGATGTAGCGCTGGGAGGGGACGCTCACGTCGATCGTGTCGCCGCGCTGGGCAAGAAAACGGGTCGAGGCGAACCAGTTTTCATATTCCGTCCTATCAACGGTTTGCTCCAGTCGGTCGAGCACCTGCTTCCAGAGATTCATGGGTCCGCGGGACGGTCTAATTGTCTGAAAATCCACAACTTTTCCACAACTGTGGAAAACCTGGTTGGGGATTGGGAGGGCGATACTAGCATGAAAGTCAGAAGTCAAAAGGCAGAAGTCAGAGGTCCACTTCTGCCCTCCGCCCTCTGCCTTCGAATCGGAATTTCGTCACTGGCGGTTCAGTTTGGCCGAGCGTTCGTTGACCGGCTCCCGGTCCACGACTATACTCCGCGCTTTCGTTTCAGAGGGTTAAGTCAATGAAGCGTACTTTTCAGCCCAACAATCGCCGTCGCAAGCGCACTCACGGCTTCCTCGTCCGGATGCGGACGAAGGATGGCCAGGCAGTGCTGTCGCGTCGCCGGCGCAAGGGCCGCAAGCGTCTGGCTGTCTAAGGTGCCGCGGTCCGAGGCACTGCCGAAGGAAAAGCGCCTGGCCAAACGGCGCGACTTCCTCCGGGTCTACGACACGGGCCGCAAATTTTTCGCCCGCTATTCCGTCCTCTTCGTCGCTGGCAACGGTCTCCCCCATTCGCGCCTCGGCATTACGGCGACGAAGAAACTTGGGAAGGCAAATGTACGCAATCGGCTGAAGAGGTGGACCCGCGAGGTCTACCGCCGTCAGCGGGAGCCTTTGGGCCTCGACGGCCGGCCGATGGACTTCGTGGTGAATGTGAAGCCGAACGCCGCCGTGGCCGACTTTCGCGACTACAGCAACGACCTGCAGCGCGTGCTCCGGCGCGCCTCGGCCGAGGGTGCGGAGTGATCCGATGCGCCCGCTCCTCCTTCTTTTGCTGCGCGGCTACAAGCGCTTCCTCTCGCCGCTGCTCCCCCCCATGTGCCGCTTCGAGCCGACCTGCTCGATCTACATGATGCAGGCAATCGAAGAGTACGGCGCCTTGCGCGGGACATGGCTCGGCATCCGCCGCCTCTCCCGCTGCCACGTCTTCAATCCTGGAGGTTGGGACCCCGTCCCTTGAGATGGAAAAACGAATCTTTACGGCCGTTCTGATCTCGATCGGCTTCCTCTGGCTCTGGGCCTACGCCGCGCCGAAGGTCTTTCCGGAGTACTTCAAGCCCAAACCGGCGGCGGCACCGCCTGCCGCGGAGCGCCCCTCACCCCCGCGCTCCGCGCGTGTCCCTCTCCCCGCGAGCGGGGAGAGGGTGGCGCCGCAGGCGCCGGGTGAGGGGACGCCAGCTTCCCTCAACGTCCCCCCCACGACCGCCACGAAACGCCAACTCTCCCGCATCGAGACGAAGGACTTCATCGCCCTCTTCTCGAATCGCGGCGCCGAGCTCGTCTCCTTCCAGCTCAAGCACTATCAATCGAAGAGCGGCGGCCCCGTCGAGCTGGTCAAGGCGCGCGAGCCGTTCCGCACCGACTTCCCCTTCGCCATCGAGTCGCCCAACGCCGCCGTCGCCCAGCGCCTCAACTCCGCGCTGTGGGAGATCACCCAGAACAACCAGACCATCACCTACCGCTACGCCGGCGAGGGCATCGCCGCGACGAAGACGTTCTCCTTCGCCGGCGACTACCCGTTCACCTTCGCCGTCAGCGTTGCTCCGCCGATGCCGTACCGCGTCGCCATCGGCCCGGGCATCCGCACCCTCGAGCCCGACGAGAAGGAATCGATGTACGTCGTGACCGGGAACGGAGTCGTGCAGCGCGAAGGCAAATCGAGCGTCGTCAGCCGCGAGAAATCCGACCGCGTCAACGTCTTCGACCACGTCGACTTCATCGGCATTGAGGACAACTACTTCATCGCCGCCCTCCGCCCGTCGCGCGGCGACGGCGCCATCTTCCACGCCGCCGAGTTCGGCGCGGAGAAGCGCCGCGACTTCTACGCCGCCGTCAACGCCCTGCAGGACGGCAAGGTCGAAGGCACCGCCTACTTCTTCCCGAAGCAGACCCAGCTCGTCGACCGCTTCGGCTTCGAGAAGACGCTGCAGTTCGGCATGTTCGGCATCATCGCCCGCGCTTTCCTCATCGCCCTGCTGTGGCTCAACACGTTCATCCACAACTTCGGCTGGTCGATCATCGCCCTCACCTTCATCATCAAGATCGTCCTCTACCCGCTGCAGCACAAGTCGATGACCTCGATGAAGAAGATGCAGAAGGTGCAGCCGAAGATCGAGTCGATCAAGGCCAAGTACAAGAAGTCGATGAAGGACCCCGAGCAGCGCCAGAAGATGAACATGGAGACGATGAAGCTGTATCAGCAGGAGGGGATCAACCCCGCCAGCGGATGCCTGCCGCTCGTCATCCAGCTGCCCATTCTTTGGGCGTTCTACAACCTGCTCTCGCACGCCATCGAGCTGCGCGGCGCGCCGTTCATGCTCTGGCTTCACGACCTTTCGGCGAAGGACCCGTACTACATCACGCCGGCGCTGATGGTCATCACCATGTTCATCCAGCAGGCCATGACGCCGACGACGGTCGACCCGGCCCAGAAGCGGATGTTCTACATCATGCCGCTGGTCATGGGCTGGATCTTCAAGGAGCTCCCGTCCGGCGTCGTGATCTACTACCTGATGCAGAATGTCTTGACGATCATCCAGCAGTGGATCATGAATAAATGGTTCGGCACCGGCAAACCGGCCGCCAAAGCGTGACCGCCATGGCCCAACGATTCGAAGGCAGAAATCTCGACGAAGCGCTCGATCACGCCGCGGAGACGCTCGGCGTGGAGCGCTATCAGCTCACCCACAGTGTGATCCTCGAGAAGCGCGGCTTCCTCGGCGGCGTGAAGCGCATCGTCATCGAAGTCGACGTGAAAGACAGCGCCCAGCCGCCCATTGATCCGGTGCCGGCCGCGCTGAGCGCGCCGCCTCCCACGCGCGAGCGGGGAG
>JBKOUP010000513.1:0-5725 GCA_046723495.1 Acidobacteriota bacterium | reverse complement strand
CCGTTTCCGTACTCGCGCCTGGCGCGCGGGCTGAACGCGCGCATGCTCCTGCGCAAAATCCGGCGCTGGATCGGCGAGCGCAACGGCCATCCGCTCATCGTCTACACCTTCCTGCCGACGCCGCTCGTGCACGCCGTCATCCGCGATCTCCGGCCGTCGCTCGTCGTCTACTACTGCATCGATCGTCTTTCGGAGAGCTCGCCGCAGGCGCGGGCGTTGCGCGCGCCCGAGGAGAAGCTGATCGCCGAGGCCGACCTGGTGCTAACCAGCTCCGCGACGCTGCAGGCGGCCGCGGCCAGGCTGACGCAGCACGTCGAGATCGTGCCGTGCGGTGTGCGCTGCCGTGAGTTCGAAGATGCGACGACGTTCGAGGCACCGTCGCTCTTCGCGCGGCTGGCCGGGCTCGTGGTCGGCTTCGTCGGCACGCTGCGCAACGAGATCGACCTCGCCCTCCTCGCTGCCGCGGCGCAGCTCGCGCCCGACCTCAACTTCGTCTTCGTCGGCCCGGTGATGGCGAACGTGCGCCGGCTCGCGGCGCAGCCGAACGTGCGCATGGTCGGGCCCGTGCCGCATTCCGACGTGGCGCGCTACATGGCCGGCTTCGACGTCGGCGTGCTGCCGTACGTGTTGAACGACTACACCGCGGCCATCATGCCGGCGAAGCTGAAGGAGTACCTCGCCGCGGGGCTGCCGATCGTCTCGACGGCGCTGCCGGAGGTGCGTCGTTTCGCTGCCGAGCACCCCGAGGTCGTCACCTTTGCCGACGATGCGTCGGCATTCGTGGCCGCCTTGCGCGCCGCCGCCTCGAAGAACGGCCCGGCGGCGGCGCTGCGGCGCAGGCGCGTCGCGCGGCGATACGACTGGAGCGCGCAGATGGCCCGCATGAACGAGCTCATGGAGCGGGCGCTGGCGGCGAGGCGCTGAGCGATGTGGCGCGGACTTCAGTCCGCGCGGGCGGGATGAATCCCGCCCCACATTTCTTCACAACCGCTGACTACGACGCCTTCTTGTACGCCGCCGCGTAGCGGCGCGATTCCTCGACGTTCGACGACACCTTCCGGATGGCCTTCTCGAACGATGCTTCGTCCAGGCCGTGCTCCGACAGGATGCGCTTCGCCTCGGCCGGCTTCTTCTTGATCTCCGCGCCGAGCTGCCCCAGCTCCTCGGGCGTCATGTTCGTGACCACCGTCGTCGACGAGCTGCTCGTCGTCGTCGGCGTCGCCACGGTCTCCGACGTCGTCTGCTTCTTACAGCCGCCGAGGAGGAGGAGAGTCATCGCTCCGGCGGCGATCCATGTTCGCTTCATCGATCAATCCTTTCCGTGTCCGTGGCCTTTGCCCTGGCCCTTGCCTTCGTCGTGGCCATGTCCTTCGCCGCCGCCCTGCTTCTTCGCCTGGCCGGGCGGAACGAAGACCGGCTGCGCGGGCTGGACGACGACCGGCACGGCGCTCGACATCGGCGGCGGGACGACGCGGACTTCGTGTCCATGCCCGCGGCCGTGGCCTTCACCGTGCCCGTGGCCGTGCTCGTGCTCGACGCGCGTGATCACGACGGGCTGCTGCGTCGTCACGAACTGCCGTCCGGGCTTGTGTCCGTGCACGACTTCGGCGCCCGTCTGCAGGCCGAGCTGCTTCTTGATCTGTCCCGGCGGTCCGCCGTGCGGATTCATCGTGAAGCGCGGCAGCTCGCGGTTGATCGTCGTCACCAGCGCCGGCCCGCGCACGCCCTGCTGCGTCTGCGTGCGCACGAAGTCGACGAACGCCGGCTGGGCGACCGTCGCCGGCTGCTGCACGACCAGCGTCTGCGGCGCGTAGCTGACCACCTGCACGAACTGCGTCGGCGGGACCTCCGCCTGATTCAGCGCGGCCGCGAGATCGGCGAGCTGATTCTGCGGAATGCCGGTCATCTCCGACATCGCCGCGACCGCGAGCGGCATCGCCGCGAACGCGACCGGGTCGATCGGCTGCAGCCGCGTCATCACGACCGGCGGGAAGTAGTTGTCGTCGACGTAGACGACCTGATTCGGCTGCACGACCGGCGTGACGCCGTACGTCGTCGCCAGGCGGTTGTCGATCGTCCTCACCAGCGTCGGGCCGGTGACCGTCTGCGAGTCGAGCCACTGCGTGAACGTCTGTTCCTGCGGCGCCGGCTGGGCGACGAGCGCGACCGGCACATAGCGAACGACCTGCATGAAGTCCGCCGGCGAGACGTCCGCCTGGTTCAGGGTGGAAACGACGTCGGTGAGCTGGTCCTGCGGCACGCCGGCGAGGTCCGCCACGGCCGCCACGGCCAGCGGCATGCCGATGAGCGAGAGGATGTCTTTCGTGGTCAACGCCTGCGCGGGCAGTGCGCCGAGGGCCAACAGCAACACTGCGAATGTGAGCTTTCTCATGCCCGAGAACTGTGCAAGAGCAGCACCGCAATCAGGTGAAGAGCACGCCAGGAACGCTGCTGACGAACTCCGGACCGAGCAGAGCCGCGGGCGTGAACGCGCCAGGCCGCGTGCCGGCCAGGACCCGCTCCGCTGCGTTGACGGCGGACACGACGGTGAAGGCGTAGCCCTCGGGCGTGGTCATGGTCATCGAGCGCGACTCGCGGCCGTTCGAGACCTCGCCCCAGAGGTAGACGCGGCCGTGCGCGCGCTTCTGTTCGTCGGGGCCGCCGCGCGGCGCGGCCAGCCACTGCAACAGGCGGCGCACCGGCCTCGGCTTGAGCAGCGGCAGCAGCCGTTGCAGCCGCCGCGCGCGGGCGATGGCCTTCGGCGACGCGGCCAGGTAGACGCGGATGTTCGGAATCCCGGTCGTGTAGAAGGCCGTGGCCACGTCGCCCCACGGGATCGTCATGGCCGTGCGCGCGCCGCAGAAGAACGGGATCGTGCGGACGTCGTACGCGAGCGGCACGCGCACGATGCGGCCGTCGCGGCGGATGGCGCCCCCTTCGTCGATCGACTCGATCATCGTCCGGGTCGTGCCGCGGCTCAGCGCGCTCCCTTTCGAATAGAAGGCCAAAGCGAGCTCGGTCGCGCCGGGAAGCCGCCCGGCGAGCATGGCCGCGAGGCAGTCGGTGGGGACGACGTCGAAGCCGGCGCCCGGCAGGAGGGTCACGCCGCGCGCGAAGGCCTCGGAGTGGCGCTCGACGATGGCTTCGAAGACGGAGATCTCGCCGGTGATGTCGAGGTAATGCGCGCCGTCGCGGAGGCAGGCGTCGACCATCGGCGCGCTCGTGATCGAGAATGGTCCCGCGCAGTGGAGGACGAGCGCGACTCCGCCGAGGTCGACGTCGTCGAGATCGAAGACGCGTGCCTCGCAGCCGAGCTCGCGCGCCAGCGGCTCGATCTTCGCGGCGTCGCGCCCGGCCAGGATCGGGCGATGCCCGCGGCGCACGGCCTCGCGGGCGATCAGCGCGCCGGTGTAGCCGTTCGCGCCGTAGATCATCCACTGCTGCATTCGGGAGATCATATGGCCGGACGATGCAGACGATCCGGATCGAGACGGAAATCGCCGCGCCGCCGGAGCGCTGCTTCGACGCCGCGCGCGACCTCGACCTTCACCTCCGGTCGATGGCCCACACCGGCGAGCGCGCCGTCGCCGGCCGCACCACGGGGTTGATCGGGATGGGGGAGGAGGTGACGTGGCGGGCGCGGCACTTCCTGGTCACGCAGCACTTCACGTCGCGCATCACCGCGTTCGACCGGCCGCGCCATTTTCAAGACTCGATGCAGCGCGGCGCGTTCCGTTCGTTCGTGCACGATCACACGTTCGAGGCCCGCGGCGGCGGCACGCTGATGACCGACGTCCTCGCCTTCGCCGCGCCGCTCGGGATCTTTGGGAGAATCGCTGAGACGCTCGTGCTGCGGCGCTACCTCACGCGGCTGCTGGCGTCGCGTGCGAAGATCATCAAGGAAGCGGTGGAATCATGAGCATGGATCGCAGGGACTTTCTCGTTTTGAGCGCGGCCGGCGCGGCGATGGCGTTGGCGCGGCCGGGCGCAGCGGAGCCGTCATTCGAGCTCGACGAGATCACCGTCGGCGAGCTGCAGGAAGGGATGCGCACGGGCCGCTTCACCGCGCGTGCGATCGCCGAGGCCTATCTGCAACGCATCGATGCGATCGATAAGCAGATCAACTCCGTCATCGAGCTGAATCCCGACGCGCTGGCCATCGCCGAGGAGCGCGACCGCGAGCGGAAGTCCGGCCCGGTGCGCGGGCCGCTGCACGGCATCCCCGTGCTGATCAAGGACAACATCGACACCGCCGACCGCATGCACACGTCGGCGGGCTCGCTGGCGCTGGCGGAGTCGATCGCGCCGCGCGACGCCGCGGTGGTCGCGCGCCTGCGCGACGCCGGCGCGGTGATCCTCGGCAAGACGAATCTCAGCGAGTGGGCGAACTTCCGCTCGACGCACTCGACGAGCGGCTGGAGCGGCCGCGGCGGCCTGACGAAGAATCCATACATCCTCGACCGCAACTGCTGCGGCTCGAGCAGCGGCACGGGCGCGGCGATCGCCGCGAACCTGGCGGCCATCGGCATCGGCACGGAGACGGACGGCTCGGTCGTCTGCCCGTCGTCGGCGAACGGTCTGGTCGGGATCAAGCCGACGCGCGGCCTCCTCGGCGGCAGCGGGATCGTGCCGATCGCGCACAGCCAGGACACGGCCGGCCCGATGTGCCGCACGGTGACGGACGCGGCGCTCCTCCTCGGCGCGCTGGCCGGCAAGGACTACACGAGCGCGCTCGACCGCGGCGGCCTGCGTGGCGCGCGCATCGGTGTGGCCCGGAAGTTCTTCGGCTTCAACGACGCCACGGATCGGGTGATGAAGGAGGCCATCGAGGCCATGAAGCGCTGCGGCGCGACGTTGGTCGATCCGGTGGAGCTGCCGACGTCGGCGAAGTACGACGACGATGAGCTCGAGGTGCTGCTGTTCGAGTTCAAGACGGACATCAACAAGTACCTGGCCGGCCTCGGCGCGAACGTCCGCACGCGCACGCTCGCCGATCTGATCAAGTTCAACGAGGAGCACCGCGACGCGGAGATGCCGTACTTCGGCCAGGAGCTCTTCACGCGCGCCGAGGCCAAGGGGCCGCTGACGGACCCGAAGTACCGCAAGGCGCGGGCGAAGTGCGTGCGCCTGTCGCGCGCCGAGGGGATCGACGCGGTGATGAAGAAGCACAGGCTCGACGCCGCCATCGCCCCGACGGGCGGCCCGGTGTGGCTGACGGACCTGCCGAACGGCGACCACTTCACCGGCGGCTACTCGACGCCGTCGGCGGTGGCCGGCTACCCGCACGTGACGGTGCCGGCCGGGATGGCCTTCGGCCTTCCCGTCGGACTCTCGTTCTTCGCCGGCGCCCGGGCGGAGGCGCGGCTGATCAAGTTCGCGTACGCGTTCGAGCAGGCCACGAAGGCGCGCCGGAAACCGGGATTCCGGGCGACGATGTAGCGATGATGCCGGACTCGCGATTTGAGGTAGACACGCGGCTCGGCTTTCGCGTGCGCGTGCCAGCAAGTCGCTGGGAGCTCATTGTCACGAGCAAGCACCCGACGATGAGAGGGCGCGAACACGACGTGATGCGAGCTCTCGGAGATCCCGACGAGATCCGCGAAAGCACGTCTGACGCTGCAGTGTTTCTGTTCTACAGAGTCGAACGCCCGCGCCGATGGATTTGCGCGGTTGCCAGACGGGTTAATGCCACGGACGGCTTTTTGATCACGGCGTATCCTACGGA
>JBKOUP010000048.1:0-4433 GCA_046723495.1 Acidobacteriota bacterium | reverse complement strand
GGAGGCCCACTACTTCTACCGCCGCATGCTGGACGAGCTGCTGGCGGCGAAGGCGCCGTTCCTCGTCGGCGGCGCCTACGCCTTCGCGCGCTATACCGGCGTCGAGAGGCACACCAAGGACTTCGACGTCTTCATCCGCCGCGCCGACTTCGACCGCGCCTGCAGGCTCTTCGAGGCCGCCGGCTATCGCGCCGAGCTCACGTTCCCGCACTGGATCGGCAAGGCCTACAAAGGCGAGGACTTCGTCGACCTCATCTTCAGCGCCGGCAACGGTGTGGCCGCCGTCGACGACCTCTGGTTCGAGCACGCCGTCGACGGCCGGGTCTTCGACATGGACGTGAAGCTCATCCCGGCCGAGGAGATGATCTGGTCGAAGGGGCTGATCATGGAGCGGGAGCGCTTCGACGGCGGCGACGTCGCCCACCTCATCCAGGCGACCGGCGGCAAGCTCGACTGGCGCCGCCTCGTCAACCGCTACGGCCGGCATTGGCGGGCATTGTTCGCGCACGTGATCCTCTTCGGATTCATCTTCCCGTCGGACCGCTCGCTGGTGCCGACGTGGGTGATCGACGAGCTCTCCGAGCGGCTGGCCAAGGAGACGGCGCGCGGCGATCTGCCGGACAAGATCTGCTACGGCACGATCCTCTCGCGGCAGCAGTACCTGGTCGACGTGAACGAGCGCGGCTACCGCGACGCGCGGCTGGAGCCGCTCGGCAACATGAACGAGGACGAGATCGCGGAGTGGACGAAAGGAATCGAAGTCGACGGGACGAAATGATGGAGAGGGAAACGCTGAGGATCGCCGCCACCGCGGACATCCACGTCAAGAAGACGGGCCAGGGAAGCATGCACGCGCTGTTCGAGGCCGCCACGCAGCAGGCCGACGTCCTGCTGCTCTGCGGCGACCTCACCGACTACGGCGCGATCGACGAGGCCAAGGTGCTGGCGAAGGAGATCACGTCGTCGCTGCGCATCCCCGCCATCGGCGTCCTCGGCAATCACGACTTCGAGACCGGCAAGCAGGACGAGATCGTCCGGATCCTCACCGACGCCGGCGTGACCATGCTCGACGGCGACGTGCACGAGATCCGCGGCGTCGGCTTCGCCGGGGTGAAAGGCTTCGGCGGCGGCTTCGGGCGGCGGCAGCTCAGCCCGTGGGGCGAGGAGATCATCAAGAAGTTCGTGCACGAGGCCATCCAGGAGGCGCTGAAGCTCGAGGCCGCGCTGGCGCGGCTGCGCACGCCGCAGAAGATCGCCGTGCTGCATTACGCGCCGATCCACGCCACGGTCGACGGGGAGCCGCCGGAGATCAACCCGTTCCTCGGCTCGTCGCGCCTCGAGGAGCCGATCGAGCGCTACCGCGTCAACACCGTCTTCCACGGCCACGCCCATCGCGGCTCGCTCGAAGGGCGCACGCAGAGCGGCATCCCGGTCTACAACGTGGCCATGCCCCTGCTGGCGGCGCGAATTCCGGAGAAGCTGCCGTTCCGCGTCGTGGAAGTGCCGGTCGCCGAACCGGCATACAATTTCGCCGGTGCGACATCCGGCACTGGGTAACGCCGTCACCCGGCAGCAACTGCTCGATTGGTTCCGCGAAGGGCGCGCACGCTCGCGCGAAGTCTTCGCCATCCCGAAGCCCGAGGCGTACTACACGCGGCCGATCGAGCTGCGCAATCCGATCGTCTTCTACGAAGGCCACCTTCCCGCCTTCACGATCAACACGCTGATCAAGCTGGCTCTGCAGCGCGACGGGATCGACGAGCATTACGAGACGCTCTTCGCGCGCGGCATCGATCCCGACAGCGCCGATGCGGCCAAGCCGCCGACGGATCTCTGGCCGACCCGCGACTGCGTGCAGAAGTACGGCGCGCAGGCGGACGCGATGATCATCGACGCGCTGGAGAACGAGCCGATCGACGACGGCGCGATCCCGCAGCGCGCCAACGCCGAGGCCGCGTTCGCCATCCTCGAGCACGAGCCGATGCACCAGGAGACGCTGCTGTACATGTTCCACGAGATGCCGTACGAGCAGAAGTCGCCGCGCCGGCCACTGCGCGCGAACGGCTACGTGAACCGGCAGCCGGACACGAAGAACCGCTCGATCCGCATCCCCGCCGGCGAGGCCACGCTCGGCGCGAGCGACGGCGACTTCTGCTGGGACAACGAGCTGCCCGCGCATCGCGTCGAGGTCGGCGAGCTCAAGGTCGATCGCCACAACGTCACGAACCGCGATTACCTCGAGTACATGCGCGCCACGCGCGCCGATCCGCCGCATTTCTGGGCTCGCCGCGAAGGGGAGTGGTACTGGCGCGGGATGTTCGAGATGACGGAGCTGCCGCTCGACGCCGCGGTCTACGCGACGCAGGAGGAGGCGGTTGCGTTCGCCAAGTGGCGCGGCAAACGGCTCATGACCGAAGCCGAGTACCACCGCGCCGCGTTCGGCACGCCGTCGGGCCAGGAGCGGCTCTTCCCATGGGGCGACGAGCCGCCCGACTCGACGCGCGGCAACTTCGGCTTCGCGAACTGGGACCCCGTCGCGGTCGGCTCGTACCCGGCGGGCGCGAGCGCCTGGGGCGTGCACGACCTCGCCGGCAACGGCTGGGAGTGGACACAGTCGCCGTTCCTCGGCTTCGACGGCTTCGTGCCGATGGCATCGTACCCGGTGTACTCAGCGGACTTTTTCGACGGCCAGCATTTCGTGATGAAGGGCGCGTCGCCGGCAACGATGCCGTGCCTGATCCGGCGGTCGTTCCGGAATTGGTTCCGGGGCAATTATCCGTATGTGTATGCGACGTTTCGATGTGTGGGTTCTTAGTTCTTAGTTCTTAGTTCTTAGGAGCCCATAAAACTAAGAACTAAGAACCAACAACTAACAACGGCTCGCATCCTGCACGCGCATCCTGCATGGAACACAAAACCTACAAGCCTCAGCAGTTCAACCTCTCCAACCTCACCGGCATCTCCGACAAGACCCTGGAGATGCACTTCAAGCTCTACGAGGGCTACGTCAAGGCCACGAACGAGCTGACCGAGCGGATCGGGGCGATCCTGGCCGACGGCAAGGTCGACCAGGAGGAGATGCCGGCCTACTCCGAGCTCACGCGGCGGCTCGGCTTCGAGTACAACGGCATGGTCCTGCACGAGTACTACTTCGGGAACATGAAGTCGCGCGGCGGCGACGACGCCCCGAAGGGCTCGGCCTTCCGCGAGGCCGTGGAGCGCTCGTTCCCGAGCTACGAGATCTGGCGCACCGACTTCGTCAGCGTCGGCAAGATGCGCGGCGTCGGCTGGGCCATCGCCTTCCTCGATCCCGCCAGCGGCCGCGTCTCGAACCACTGGGTCGAGCTGCACGAGACCGGCAACGTGGCCGGCTTCGTTCCGCTGGTGGTGATGGACGTGTGGGAGCACGCCTTCCTGCTCGACTACAAGCCGTCGGAGCGGCCGAAGTACATCGACGCCTTCCTGGCCAACGTCGACTGGAGCGCGGTCGAGCGGCGGATGCAGAGCGTGAAGACGGCGGTGGCGGCGGGGCGGTAGGGCGCGTCGAAACGAAGATCACGGTCCGCAGTTTTGCTGCGGCGCCATGACGGGGACGCTCCACACGACGTTCCCGATGTGTCGCAAGCTCATCCTGGCGATACTGTGCGAGCGTTCCTCGCTTTCTCAGTTCCGACGAGCATATCGGCAACATTCACGACGCGATGTCGTTTCTAGCGCGCAACGGCCAAAAGATTGTGGCGTACGGCGTAGTTAGTTAGGCGCGCGCTGGCGGCCGAGTTAAAATGCGTGATATGTCAGACCCCAAACGTCATCATTACGTTCCTGCGTTTTACCTCGCGGGCTTCACACTCGATCGCAAACGCGATGCGTCGTTCACCGTATACGATCGTGAGAAGGACGAATTTCGCACGCAGACGCCCGACAGTGTTGCGCATCAGCGCTTTTACTATGCAATGGAGAACGAACGTGGCGAACGCGACCTCTCGATCGAGAAATTTTTTGCTGAATTCGAAGGTGCATCGAAGCCGCTGATCGATAAGCTCGAAAGCGAGCAGCCTATCAGCGATGATGAGCGAGCCACACTTGCGCTATTTTTTGCGTTGCTTCACACGCGAGTTCCACAGTTCGAACGTTCGGTGAACGAGGTCGCTGACGTCACTCAGAAGACACTCAACAGAATCCGGTACTCTTCCGTCGAAGATGTTCGTCACGCGATCCGTGAGTTCGAACACCAGCGGCGTGAGAGCATACCTGCAACGGCCGAAGAGGCCTTCCGAATGCTGACTAGTGATGACCTAACGTTTGTGCCGCATCGAAACGAGACCATTGCGGTGATGCTCCAGATGGCAGTCGATCTGGGTAGTTATTTTCACGGCTTCACATGGCATATCGTCCATACGGAGCCAGTCTCGCAGTTCGTTGCGATCGATGCA
>JBKOUP010000526.1:0-6636 GCA_046723495.1 Acidobacteriota bacterium | reverse complement strand
GCGTACGCCTCGGTGGTCGACTCGAAGAGCGGCGATCCGATCCTCGTCGCCGGCGTGCCGGTCGGCGCCGGCGCGAACCGCTTCGTCGTCCCCGGCGTCGCCGACCTCAACAGCGGCAGCGCCAGCTGGCGCAGCGACGTGCGCATCCTCAACGGCGGCACCACGCCGCAGACGGCCACGCTGACGTTCTATCCGATCGGCGGCGCCGCCGGCAGTACGAAGAGCGTGACCGTGAATCCCGGCGAAGTGGCCGCGCTCGACGACATCCTCCACTCGCTCTTCGGCATCACCAACGCCGGCGGCACGCTGCACGTGACGACGGCGACGAACGCGCCGCTGGTCGTGAGCGCGCGCACGTTCGACCAGACGACGGACGGCACGCTCGGCCAGTTCATCCCCGCCGTCACGCCCGCCGACGCCGTCGGCCTCGGCGACCGCGCCCTGCAGCTCGTCCAGGTCGAGGACTCCGTCCGCTACCGCACGAATTTCGGCATCGTCGAGACGACCGGCAAGCCGGCTACGGCCGAGGTGGCCGTGTTCCTGCCGGACTCGAAGGTGCAGCCGAAAGTGCAGATCTCGCTCGCGCCGTTCGAGTCGAAGCAGTTCCCGATCATCAGCAGCCTCGGCCTCGGCAACACGTACAACGCCAGGATCAGCGTGAAGGTGATCGACGGCGACGGCCGGATCACGGCGTACGGATCGGTGATCGATCAGGTGACGCAAGCGCCGACGTACGTGCCGGCGCAGTAGGTGACGGGGAACAGGTGACAGGCGACAGGAAACACGACCTGTCACCCGTTCCCTGTTCCCTGTCACCTCCCCTCGGAATTGCGACCCCGTATCATTGTTACCGCACAGACACGATGCGCATCAACCTCGTCTCCCTCGAAGACGGCATCACCGCGACCGGCTTCCGGAAGTTCGCCGCCTACGCCGAGAAGCTCAACGCGGAGACGAACGTCTTCTACGTCGGCACGCAGCGCTACCGCTCGCTGTGGAAGTCCTTCGTGCGCAAGATGGGCGAGACGCGCAGCTTCGGTGACGCCGAGATCGACGAGATCGCCCACGGCATCGCCGGCGCCGACATCGTCGCCTTCTCCTCGATGACCGGCTACGCCGACCTCACCAAGGCCCTGGCCGCGCGCGTGCGCGCCCTCAACCCGCACGCCTACACGATGTGGGGCGGCATCCATCCCATCATCTACGGCGAGGATGCGATCACGGCCGAGGTCGACGCCATCTGCACCGGCGAGGGCGAGCTCGCCTTCGAAGAGTGGCTCGACGCCTATCGCGGCGGGCGCGACTACACGAACGTTCAGAACTTCTGGTTCAAAGACCGCACGAAGGACGGCGCCGTCACCCGCAATCCCTTCCGCCCGCTCATGACCTCGCAGGAGCTCGGCGCGCTGCCCTTTCCGAAATACGGCGGCGAGGAGCGGATCTACCAGCCCGGCCGCGGCTTTCGCCAGGTCACGCGCGGCGACTACCTCGGCAACAACGGCCTGGCATACCCCGCGGTATGGTCGATCGGCTGCCCCCTGCACTGCACCTACTGCGGCAACACCGTCTTCATCGCCAACGACGCCAACTACCGCAAGATCCGCCACCCCGATCCGTCGTTCATCATCGGCGAGGTCCAGCGCGCCCGCGAGGTCCATCCCTACCTGCGCACGGTGCTCTTCTACGACGACAGCTTCATGGCCATCCGCATGCCCGAGCTCACCGACTTCGCCACGCAGTGGCGCGAGCAGGTCGGCCTCTCGTTCTGCATCTACGGCGTCATCCCGACGTACGTGCAGCGCGAGAAGGTCGAGCTGCTGACGTGGGCCGGCATGAACCGCGTGCGCATGGGCATCCAGAGCGGCAGCGACCGCATCCTCAAGTTCTACAAGCGCCCCACGCCCGTGCACCGCATCGAGCAGGCCTGCGACGTGCTCGCCGAGTTCGCGCCGTACCAGATCAACCCGTCGTACGACATGATCGTCGACAACCCCGTCGAGACGCGCGAGGACGTCGTCGCCACGCTGGAGCTCGTCTACCGCATGGCCCGCCCCTTCACGCTGAACATCTTCTCGCTGCGCGTGATCCCCAACACGACGCTGGAGAAGCAGATGATCGAAGGCGGCTTCGACGTCGAGCAGATCAACGAGAACTACACCGCGCTGCGCCCGACGTGGGCAAACGTCCTGCTCTACGTGCTCATGGTCTGGAAGCCGCCGCGCAAGCTCTTCGAGCGCTGGCTGCAAAAGGTCCGCGCGTACAACGACCCGCAGCCGTCGTATCCGATCCTCATCCACTTCGTGCGCATCCCCTGGCTCATCCAGCAGGGCCTGCGGCATCTCAAGTTCGGCGAGTTCTCCGTGATCACCGGCTACCCCGGCTGGGTGCTGTGGCGGACGGGGATCCTGTCGCTGCTGAAGCGGATCTTCGCGAAGAAGATGAAGGTGGACGAGGAGAAGTGGACGCGCACGGCCGACGCGGCGGCGTAGCGCTCGTCACCGGCTCGACGCGCGGCATCGGCGCCGAGGTGGCGCGGCAGCTGGAGGCGCGCGGGTATCGCGTGATCGTCACGGGACGCAGCGCCGAGCATCGTCTCGACGTCTCCGATCCGCAGTCGATCGAGACCCTGGCCCGCTACGTCGAGAGCGAGATCGGTCGGCTCGACGTCCTGGTCAACAATGCCGCGATCCTCCTCGACGAGGGCGAGAGCATCGTCGACGTCGATCCGCAGAAGTTCGAGGAGACGTGGCGCGTCAACACCCTCGGCCCGTTCCTGATGACGCAGCGCTTCGCGAAGCTCCTGCGCAAGAGCGGCCACGGACGCGTGGTGAACGTCTCGTCCGGCGCCGGACAGTTGTCATCGATGTCGAGCTACGCGCCGTCGTACTCGACGTCGAAGGCCGCGCTCAACGCGATCACGATTCTCTTCGCCAACGCTCTGCGCAGCGCCCGCGTGCTCGTGAACTGCGCCGACCCCGGCTGGGTGCGCACCGACATGGGCGGCCGCGCTGCCCCGCGCAGCGTAGCCGAGGGCGCGGACACGATCGTCTGGCTGGCCACGCTGTCGGATGACGGGCCGACCGGCGGGTTCTTTCACGATCGCGAGCCGATGGACTGGTGAGGTTCAGCGGCTGCGCTTCAGCCGCCGCTCGATCGCAACTTCGATCCACCGTGTAACGGAGATACCTTCGATTCTGGCTCGCCGGTGAGCGCCGGCGATCAGATGCAACGGCAGCCGCAGCGTCACGATGTTCCGCGGCGTCGCTGCGGTGGGCGGTCTACCGGCGCCCGCGCGCTTTCCCCCGCGGGGCATGCCTCTCGCCTTTCGTCGGTGCGGCGATGCGGCCTTGACGAACTCCGAGATCCAACCACATCTCGTTCAAGGCCAGAAACAGAGGATCTTGCAGGACTTCGCGGTGCGAACGGTTTCGCGAATAGAGCGGAGAACGGCTTCCGAAGGCGAATTCTTCGAACTCGAGCCAGTCGGCGTTTTCGTGGTACTTCGCGCGGGCGCGGTTGAGGAAGGCGCGCTCCTGCAAGGTCAGCGCTGCGGCGTCATCATCTTCGACGATTGCTCTTCTTGACATGACGGTTTTAACGAACTTCTTCGAAATAGACACGGTGGTATTCGAGGTACATCGCTTCCTGCCGGAAGTGTCGTCGCGCTTCGACCAACAACCGCCGAATGGCCTCGACCTCTTTCATTGTCTTCACGACCATGACGATGACGCGATTCTGGTCCAAGTGACCGCGCCACGATCCGGTCGCAACCCCGAGATCGGTAAACGCTTTCACGAGAGACGTGAACTCTACATTCCACCAATGCCAGGTTGCTGGGCCGAATGGCACCCCGTCATTGTCAACGAGAGGGATGAACAGCGTGACCTTGAATCCGATGTGCGTTTGTTGCATGTCCAGATTCCAACTTTCAAAGTTGTTTTTGTTCTTGCCACATTTGCCTCCTTTCAGCGGGACCTCGAATCGAACTGGACGGAATCAACCTAGCCCGAACATTTGAAAATGTCAAGCGCATTTCAGACAGCCCGTACAGGTATGACACGTCGTCGCGGCGACCAGCGCATTCCAGTCGCGATTACCGATGGCGGCGAGGCCCGCGCCGATGGACTGGTGAGGTTCAGCGCGCGTTGTAGAGATACAGCAACGCCGCCCAGCCGCTCGGCAGCGTCGACGGCGGCTCATCGAACTCGTCGCGTACTTGACCGCCATTTCGAGAAAGAACCGCGAGAATGCGCTCGAAGCGCGCGTTGAGCAGCACATCGGGCACGAGCGCGCGCAACGTCTCGGTGATCGCAAGCGTCAAGCGCAGGCGCCGCTCAACGTCTAACTTGTCGATCACACCTCGATCGTACCTCGGTAAATCCCCCGCACCCACGCCGCCTCCTCCGCCGTCAGCGCCTCCCCCACCCGGCTCGCCGCCTCCACCTGGCGCGGGTTGCGCTGGCCGAGCAACACCGTCGCGGTGGGGTTGCCGGTGAGGAGCGCGCCGGTCACCGCGTGCAGCACCGGCTCGGAGTGATTCGCGAAGCGCGTGCGCATCGCCGCGGCGGCGCGCTTCACCCGCTCGATCACCTCGGCGTTGCGGAAGTCGTCGACGTTGCTGCGAAAATCGCCCTCAGAGAACGTCTGCGGCGCGTCGTACTTGCCGAGGAGCAGGCCGTGCTTCAGCGGTGAGAAGAAGGCTACGCCGAGGTCGTGATCGTCGACCCAGCGTTTCAGGCCGCTCGACTCGTAGTCGTCGTCGAGCAGGTTGCGGTACGGCTGCACGACGTCGGGATCGACGCGCTCGATGAAGCGCATGATCCGCGAGCCGTTCCAATCCGAGAGGCCGACGAAGCGGATCTTCCCCTCCTCGCGGAAGCGGCGCACCTGCGCGAGCGCGTCGTCGAAGTAGCGGTCGTCTTGGCCGAAGTCGCAGTGATGGAAGTAGTAGAGGTCGACGCAGTCGATGCGCATGTTCGCGAGCGACGCCTCGAGCTGGATGCGCATGAACGGCGTGTCGTAGGAATGATTCGCCGGCCCCTTGAGGTAGCCGAACTTCGTGGCCACGAAGATCGCGCTGCGCGGCACCTCGTGCGCGAACACCTCGCCGATCAGCTGCTCGGCGTGGCCGCCGCCGTAGGCGTCGGCGGTGTCCCAATGGGTGATGCCGCGGTTGTAGGCCTCGATCAGCGCCTGCTTCGCCAGCGCGTCGTCGTGGCCGGTCCAGCCGACGTTCACGCCCTCGTTCGTGTTCGGGCCGCCGTGGCCCCACGTGCCGAGGGAGATCGTCGGGACGTTCGCGTTCGTCCGGCCAAAGCGGGTGGTTCGCATTGGCGGGCGATTATAGTGATGCCGTGTCCTGCGTTTTCTGCACGAACCCGCGCGAGGCCGGCGAGATCGTCTTCGACGACGGCCGCATCCTCGTCGTCCTGCACGAGGACTGGGCCGTGCGCGGCCACGCCATGGTCGTCTGGCGCGGGCACGTCGAGAACGTCGCCGACCTCACCCTCGACGACTACGTCCACTTCGCCGCCGTCCACCATCGCGCCGAGCGCGCCCTCCTCGCGGCCACCGGCGCGGAGCGCGCCGTGCTGATGAAGCTCGGCATCGCCACGCCGCATCTCCACCTGCACATCTATCCGGTCGGCGCGGCGCTGACGCGCGACGACGTCTTCGAGATCGTCGACGGGCGTGTGCGCGCGCCGTACGACGAGGCCTTCGTTGCGGAGATCAAGGAACGGCTTGACAGCGGGCAGTCGACTGAATGAACATTCATTCAGCGATGCCTGCCGCGAAAACCGCCCCCGCCCCAACCACCACCGGCTCCGACGCCTTCAAAGGCACGAGCAAGCGCGAGCGCATCCTCCGCGCCGCCATCGACGTCTTCGCCAGGAGCGGCTACTTCAACGCCAAGGTCTCCGAGATCGCCAAGGCCGCCGGCGTCGCCGACGGCACGATTTATCTCTACTTTGATGGAAAAGAGGATGTGCTCCTCACGATTTTCCGCGAGCACACCCGGCATTACCTGCAGACGCTGGAGCGCGATCTCTCCCAGGCCCGCCGCGCCGACGAGCGTATGCGCATCGCCATCCGCCACCACCTCGAAACCCTCGGCCACGACCGCGCCCTCGCCGTCGTCTCCCAGGTCGAGCTGCGCCACAGCCTCAAGTTCATGAGCCTCTTCTCGCAGCAGGAGGTCGCCGACTACCTGAACATCCTCCGCAAGATCGTCGAAGGGGGCCAGCGCGAGGGGACATTCCGCCGCAACCTGCACCCGCAGCTCGTGGCCAAGGCGGTCTTCGGGATCCTCGACGAGATGGTGACGTCGTGGATTCTGTCGGAGAAGGACTACGACGTCGCCGCGCAGTGCGATCAGGTCGCGGACCTGATACTGACCGGATTGCTCTGAGCCGCGCCGTTCCAATCGGTGTGCGGCTTTCCGTTCAGCACGATCCATCCCCAGAACAGCTCGCCGTAGCCGTGCGCCGTCATGCCGCGCTTTTCGTAGAACGGCATCAGCAGCCGCTGGAGGCGCGGCAGGTTGTAGAACGGCACGCCGGGGAAGTAGTGATGCTCGAGGTGGTAGTTCGAGAAGAGGTAAACCGCATCCCAGAACCACGAGCCCTTCATCAGCGT
>JBKOUP010000283.1:0-7304 GCA_046723495.1 Acidobacteriota bacterium | reverse complement strand
GCCCTGCGCCGTGGCCAGGCGCACCAGCCGCTCGGCGGTCACGCGCGTCGCGGGGACGTCGCCCATCATCTGGTACATCCACGCGCCGGTGTTCAGAGCGATGGCGAAGCTGAACGGATGCTTCAGCGCCTCCGCCTGCGGCACGAACTCCAGCCACGTCTTGCGCGCCTCGTCGAAGCGTCCCTCCACGCAGGCCGTCCAGACGTCGAACTCGTTCACGACCACGCGTGTGTCCATCCCGTACTGCAGCAGGTGCAGCTGGACGTCGACCGTCGGATAGACCTCCATCGCCCGCTGCACGTTTTCGGTGCAGACGTCGAGATCGCCGCTCCAGAAGGCGCTGTTCGCCAGCGACGTGTATGCGGCGAGCAGGCCTACCGGCGAGCCGACGCGCTGCGCCGTCTCCAGGCATTGCCCGGCGATCTGGCGCGACTCCGCCAGCTCGCAGCGCACGAGGTAATACGTCCAGACGCTGAAGGCGAACTCCGTTGCCTCCGGCGAGTCGCCGACGTGCGGCAGCAGCTCGCGGGCGCGGTCGTAATGCGGCTTGAGGTCGGGAGACGTCCAGCCGCCCAGCGCCTTCGTCGGCACCGACCAGCGCAGGATCAGCTTGAACTCGCGCCGGGCCCGCTCCGGTGTGTCGGGCAGCTCCGCCACGAGCTCCAGGGCGCGGTTCGCGTGCACGAGCGCCTCACGATACGCGCTCATGCACAGGCAGCGGTCGAGGGCAATCTCGAGGTAGCGCAGCGCGTTCTCCGTGTCGCCGGCGTGCAGGTAGTGATACGCGAGATCGCACGCGATCTGCTCGGTCTCGCCGTCGTACACCTCCTCGAGGATCGCGGCCACGTCGCCGTGCAGGAACATCTTCTCGGCGTCGCCGAGGCTGCCGTAGAGGTATCGCTGCACGAGCGCGTGCGTGAAGCGGTAGTGCGCGAGGATGCGCCGGCCGCGGCGGCGCACGCCGGTCTCGAGGACCAGGCCGTGGCGCTTCTCGAGGTCGGCGGAGAGGAGCTTCAGCAGCCGGCGCTCGTCGATTTTCTGGATGGCCACGATGATCTGGGCGAGAAAGTCGGCCGCGCCGGCGCTGACGCTGGCCACTGCGAGGATCTCGCGCAGCTCCTGCTCCAGGCGCCCGACGCGTTCGGCGATCACCCCTTCGATGCGCGGCGGCAGGTCCTTCCAGTCGATGTCGCGGGCCACGCGCCAGCGGCCTTCCTCCTGCGCCAGCGCGCCGCGCTCGCGAAGATCGCGCAGGAGCTCGACGGTGAAGAGCGGATGCCCCTCGGTGTGGCGCAGCAGCGCGGCCCGGAACTCGTCGTCGAGCGCGTTCGGCTCGCTGTCGATCAGCTCATCGATGAAGGAGCGCCGCTCGTCGTCGCCGGAGTCGGCCAGGTCGATGACGATGTCGCCGAAGTAGCGCTTCAGCTCGAAGATGACCTGCTCCAGCGGATGCCGCTCGCCGCCGCGGCCGAGGGCGACGTCGTTGGCGCGGTAGGTGCCGATCAGCAGCAGCTTCGCCTCTTTGATCTGCCGGGCCAGGTGAAAAAAGAGCGCGATCGACGAGGCGTCGGCCCACTGCAGGTCGTCGAGGGCGATGACCAGCGGCCGTTCCTGGGCGATCGTCTTCAGCACCTCCGTGTACTGGCGGAAGATCTTCTCCTGGTCGATCTCGGCGGAGATTTTCTTCGCCGGCGTGGTGCTCATCCAGCCGGCTTCCTTGGCGAATTTCAGTCCGATCGAGGCGATGAGCTTCGAGCCGGGAACGAAAATGCCGAGGAGGTCGGGGGCGATGTCGACGATCACCTTCCCCGTCGCGGCGAGGAGCGTGGCGCTCTTTTTCCGCGGGACCTCGGCGTCGCCGGCGAGGAGCTTCAGCACCTCGCGGAAGGGAAGGTAGGCGTCGGACTCGCCCGTGGCCGCGCTGCACTCGCCGACGACGCAGGCGAACGGCGGCGCCGACGCCTCCGCGCGCCGGAACACCTCGGCGAGCAGCGTCGACTTGCCGGCGCCGGCCTCGCCGGCCAGCATCAGCACGCGCGGCGTGCCGGCCCGGGCGCTCTCCAGCGCATCGAGGATCCGCTGCAATTCGCGCGTACGGCCGACAAAGCCCGCAGCGGCGGGCGACGTGTTGGGGTCCGTAATTGTCATTGGGGTCTGGCTATTTTGCCCTAAAAACCGGCAAAATGCATGACGTCCGTATCCCCGTCAGCCAGGAGGTCCCATGCGAGGAAGAAGTCCTCTCTCCGTTCCCGCTCCTCGGGCCAAGCGCGTCGTCCGCGCGCCCGCCGCGGCCGGCCAGGCCCTGCGCGTGCCGCTCGTCGCCGGCCCCTACCAGAACAACGGCGCGTCGCAGTGGTACGCGAACATGGACATCGGCACGCCCGGCCAGCCGCTGAAGATCGCCGTCGACAGCGGCGCGAACTTCATCTGGACGACGTCGAGCCTCTGCCCGCCGACGTCGTGCCAGCACTACGGCGGCGGCGAGTTCGTTTACGAGGATTCGTCGACCTTTCAGTGGATCGACCAGAATCCGATCACCGTCGACTTCGGCCCGTGGGGCTCGATGACGGTGGAGACGGGCAACGACGATGTCGCGCTGACGACGGAGGCGTCGCTGCCGCTGACGTTCTTCCTCTCGTCGGCGTACTCGGGCTCGCAGTTCGAACAGCTCGACTGGGACGGAGGCGTCGGCGTTCCCTCCGGCACCGATTACGCCGATCCGCGCGTCACCTTCTCCGTCGCCGCGCTGATGAACGCGGGACTCATGGATCCGGCCATGCCGTACGTCTCGTTCGTCACCGATCCGTACGCGAACGACGGTCTGGTCACGTTCGGCGGCGTCGATCTAGACCTCGTCGATCTCAACTCGGCGGTCTTCCTGCCGTGGACGGCCTACACGCAGTTCCCGGACGTGAAGTACATCTGGTCGACACCGCTCTATCAATACTTCGTCGGGACCGAGCGCGTCGCGGCGAACGTGCAGTTCGCCCTCGACAGCGGCTCGTCGCAGTTCAAGGGCGACGACTACATCATGGGACGGACGCTGCAGCTCGTGCGCATCGCGCCGCAACCCGACGTCCGCCTCGTCCTCGGCATCACGCCCGACGGCGTGGCCGGACAGATCGTCGTCCCGCCGAGCATCTACATGGTCGAGATCGAGGCCGGGCCGCAGCAGGGCCAGGTCCTCCCGCAATTCAATCCCCTCGGCCTGAACGGTCTCGCCCTCGTCGGATCCGTGCTGATGGACGAGCTCTACACGATCCTCTGCTACGACGTGACGGAGACGCCGGACCAGGGCTACCACCTCTCCCCCATCGGCATGTGGATCTTCAACAAGAAAGACCGGCCGCCGATCATCCAGACGACGAGCAGCAAACCGTTCGCGCTGGCGCGGCGGACACCGCACAAGCAAGGCGAGAAGCGAGGACTGCGATGAGCGTCAGCGGCAGTTGGATCAACGGCTACGGCTCGGTGATGTTCCTGACCCAGGCCGACGACGGGAGCGTCACCGGCGTCTACACCTCGACCACGGGATCGTCCGGCGCGTATTGGGTCGCCGGCTTCGCCAGTCCGGCCGAACCGCAGCCGGGCGGCAATGGACAGGCGCTGGCGTTCAGCATCCTGTGGCGCTCGTTCAGCGGCGGCACACCCGACCCGAGCTGGCACTACGCCTCGGGAATGAGCGGACAGAATCTGCCGCTCGACCCGGTCACGAACGGCCCGACGCTGTCGATGATTCACGACATGGCCGCGACGGCACCGTTCCCCGACCTCGGCATCTATGCGCCCGGCAACTACATCGACAAGCTCGCCTACGTCCCCTACACCGGCGGCCAAGGCAGCCCCGGCCAGTGGCCGCCGCCGTTCACGCCGCCGTCGCAGCCGGACCCGGTCGACGGCAATTGGCAATGCGTGCAGAACCCAAGCATCTCGCTTTCGCTCTTCGTGCAGGACGAGACGTCGGGCTACGTCACCGGGACGCTGACGGTCGCGGACGGCACGGTGAACATCGCCGGCTTCACCGATACCCGCGCCGGCGCTGCGTCGCTGCCGCTGCAAGCCGTGTCGCTGTCGGCGATGCTCCCGGACAGCACGATCGTCGTCGCGCTCGCCGGCAGCCTCAATCTCCGGACGGACAACCTATCGCTGATGTGGCTGCAGAGCGACGGTACGGCCGCGAATGCGACGTATCTGCAGACGACGTTCGAGGAGCTGAACTTCACGAGGGCGTGATGAGTACAAGAGGAATCACGCATGCCCTCCTGCTCGCGCTGCCGATTGCCGGCGCCTCCTTCCTCACTCTCGCGCGCTATGTCTCGGTAGCGCCCGATTCCGGGTTCCGCCATCCAAGCGGACCGCAACTCGACATCCTTCTGCGGTGCATCAACGGCGACGTCACGGCATTTCTGCGGCTCAGCTTCGATCCGCCATTGCGGCAGGCACCGGTCGCATCGCTTTCGAACGGCGAGCCGCTGACGTGCTGGTTGACCGACGAGCAAGGCGGCCAATGGCTGAACATCGGCGCAAGTGCTCCGGTGACTCAACAACCGAAGCGATTCAAGTGGCAATCGGGAGTGGAGCTACATCTGAAACTGACGAACCCCACCGCCATCTCGCGATGGGAGATCCACCGCGACGGCGAAAAGCCGGATTCGACTGAGGCGAGGAGAAACCGAGAGTTCTATGGCGGCGCGACGTTCTTGTTGCTGCTGCTTTCGGGAGCGGCCGGACTTTATGGACCGAAGTTGCTCGCTACCGAAGAAAAGCCCAGCGGCAGGCGCTGCATCGAAATGCTGATTGCCGACTGCAGCGTGCCGATGAGCCGGTCGGAAACGAAAAAGATGCAGTACGTCCTGCGGGCGGTGGTGCTCGATGGAGAGAAGCTGCGGGCGGTGCTTGCAGATATGGCCGGCGACACAAAGCGGAATGGGACCATTGCCATTCGTGCCGGCGCGAAGCTGCGCGCGAAGCTTGATACTCTCGACAAAGAGCTGGCGGTGTATCGGAACCGCCTCGGCAAACATGACGAGTGAAGAGCGGACATTTCACGACCTGATCTCTGAAGATCTGTCCGACGATGAGGCCTGGGAGGAGCTCGCGCGTCGTGTCCGGCGGATTGCGCGAACGTCGACTCGCGGCATGCAAGATGTTGCTGCCGATGACATCGCACAGAGCATTCTCTTCCGACTGTACAGCGATGCGAAGCTCCGCAGCACCGTCCGTTCGGCAAAGGCGCCCGCTCTTTTCATCGCCACGATGGCGAGACACTCTGCCATCGACATCGTCCGCCGTGAGCGTGTGTTCGCGGATCGCTCCGTGGCGCATTTCGCCGAACCGGCAGTCGAGCGTGAGCTGCGATTCCACCGGCTGGAAACTGCGGTAGCCGGACTAACGGCAGAGGACCGTCAACTCCTTCGGTTGCGTTACTGGGATGACAAGCGCCTTCGAGAGATTGCGGCAGAGAGCGGGCTGAGCATTTCAGGAGTCGCCAGCCGGCTCTTCCGAATCTTAGCTAAACTACGGCAAGAAATAGGTTTAGAAAAATAAAGCGCCGCGTACTCCGGCAAGCCAGTTGCAACAATTTTCGCCGGAATGTAGAAAAACGACCTGTTCCGACGTCATGAACATAGGAGACTCCATGGCACTTGACGAATTGCTGGGGATGATCGAGCCCCATCGGAGGCCGGCACTTCGCCGGCTCGTGGAAACCGGCGAGGCCACGGAGGAGTTTCTCGAGTACCTTGAGAGTCCCCAATGCGAGAACGTGCTCGACGCAGCGCTGACGCTGCAGGCGGAGCGCCTCGAGTCGCTGCATGAAGCGATCGAGAGCGTTTCCGAACGCGGCGACGAGGCGGCGGAGCACGATATGCTGCGCAATCGCGTAGCCCGGCAATTGCGCGACGCCTTCACGGCCGTGAGCACCCTCGGCACGCGCGATCAGGAACGCATATTCGGCCAGGCACTGCGCAACCTGGACGGCGAAGAGATCGACCGTCTGACGCAGGCACTGGAAACGCAGCGATACGCCACGCGGCGAGCTTCCGCCTGAACTGCCGTACGCTAGCGGCGTGATCGTCGAGACCATCCGCCGCTTCCTCGCCGCGAACGCGATCGGCGGCACCGTCGTCGCGGCCGTCTCGGGCGGCGGCGACTCGACCGCGCTGCTCCTCGGCCTGGCCGAGGTCGACGGCGTCGAGCTCGTCGCCGCGCACGTCAACCATCACCTCCGCGGCGCCGACGCCGACGAGGACGAAGCGTTCGTCCGCGAGCTCTGCGCGCGGCTCGGCGTGCCGCTGCACGTCGAGGACAGCACGCTCGACCCCGCCGCGGTGCGCGAGCGCGGCGTCGAGGCCGCTGCACGCGAGGTGCGCCACGCTCGGCTGCACGCGGTGCGCGAACGGGTGGGCGGGCGGTGGATCGCCACCGCGCATCAGAAAAACGATCAGGCCGAGACCGTGCTGATGCGGCTGATGACCGGCGGCGGCATCGCGGCGCTCCGCGGAATTCATCCCTTGCGCGATGACGGCGTGATCCGGCCGCTGCTCGACATGCGTCGCAGCGAGATCGACGCATTCCTGCGCGAGCGTGGCGTCACCGCGCGCTTCGACGCGTCGAACGCCGATCCGCGATTCCTGCGCAACCGCGTGCGGGCCATGCTGCCTGAGGAGGCCGTCGACAATCTCGCCGCCGTCGCCGCGCAGGCGCGCGCGCAGTGGCGCGTGCTCGAGCGCGTCATCGAGGAGGCCGACCGCTCGATCGCCGGCGACGACGAGACGATCCTTCGCGAGCTGCCGGACGACGCCTGGCTCCGTCAGGCCATCCTGCACAAGCACATCCGCCGGCTCGACCCGGCCGCGCGCGACGTCGGCGCGCGCGACCTGGAGCGACTCGCCGCCGAGATCGACAACGTCAAGCGCGTCAGCGTCACGAAGCACCTCGAGCTCGTGCGCCGCGGCGACGCTGTCGTGCTGCGGAAGACGCTCGCAGCCACACCCGCCTTCGAGATCGAGCTGACGACCGAGGCCTACGTCCCCGAAATCGCGACGACCATCAGGATTGAGGCTCCTAAGAACCAAGAACTAAGAACTAAGAACTCTCAAGTCATCGAACTGCCGAAGGGCGCCCCCGCCAAATTCACCGTCCGCAATCGCCGCGACGGCGACCGCTTCCATCCCCTCGGCCTCGCCGCCGACAAAAAGCTGAAAGACTTCCTGATTGATCGTAAAATCGCCGCCGACCTCCGGGATCGGATTCCTTTGCTGCTCTGGAACGGCGAGATCGCCTGGGTGGCCGGCGTGGAGGTC
>JBKOUP010000182.1:0-15106 GCA_046723495.1 Acidobacteriota bacterium | reverse complement strand
CAACAAAACCGATCGAGTGTCCGATGGGCACGCCCACGTCGAGCGCGCAATGCAAGGGAATCGCGAATTACCAGCTGGTCCCGACAACGGCGTTCAGTGCCTCGGATTATCAGACGCCGCGTACAGTCAGTTTTTCCGTCGGAGCGCGATTTTGAGAAACCTTCTGACCGCCGCCGTTCTCGCCTTCGCCACCGCCGCGACCGCCCAAGACCTGGCCTCGTTCGAGAAAAAGGTCACCGTTGCCAAGCTCGACAATGGGCTGACCGTCGTCATCCTCGAGCGCCACGACGCGCCGACCTTCTCGTACCAGATGGTCGTCGATGCCGGCGGTGCGCAAGACCTCCCCGGCACGACCGGCGTCGCGCACATGTTCGAGCACATGGCGTTCAAAGGGACCGACAAGATCGGGACCAGCGACATCGCCGCCGAAGAGAAAGCTCTCGACCGCGTCGAGCAGACCTATGCCGCCTACGACGCCGAGCGCAGGAAGCCGGTCGGCCGGGACGATGCCAAAGTGAGCGCTCTCGAACGCGCGTGGAAAGAGGCCATGGCCGCGGCCGGGAAATACGTCGTCCCCAATGAATTTTCGAAAATCATCAACCGGGCCGGCGCCGTCGGTGTCAATGCCACGACCGGCGAGGATTTCACGAGCTATTTCTATTCGATGCCGTCGAATCGCCTGGCCTTGTGGGCCTGTCTCGAATCGGAACGCTTTCTCCACCCGGTCATGCGCGAGTTCTACAAAGAGCGCGACGTCGTCTTCGAAGAGCGCCGCATGCGCACGGAGAGCGATCCGGAGGGACGCATCCTCGAGCAATTCGTGGCCGCCGCCTACATCGCCCATCCCTACGGCACGCCGGAGATCGGATGGCAGTCGGATCTGCGCACCATCTCCGCCGGTGACGCCATGCGCTTCTACCGCAAGTACTACGTGCCGTCGAACATGGTCGTGGCCGTGGTCGGCGACGTCACGCCGTCGCAGCTCCTGCCGCTGATGGAGTCGACGTTCGGCCGGCTGCCGAAAGCGCCGCCGCCCGAGCCGCTGCGCACCGTCGAGCCGCCGCAGCGCAGCGAACGGACGGTGGTCATGCACGACGCCGCCCAGCCGTTCTACTTCGAGGGGTACCACCGCCCCGCCGGCACCGACCGCGACGACGCCGTCTACGAAGTGATGAGCGAGCTCCTGGGCCGCGGCCGCACGGCGCGCCTCTACAAGTCGATGGTCCGCGACACGAAGGTCGCCGTCCTCACCGGAGTGGCCACGGCCTGGCCCGGCCGCAAGTACCCGACGCTTTTCGCCATCGACGCCCTTCCGACGCCCGGCCACAGCGCCGCCGAGATGGCCACGCCGATTCGCAAGGAGCTCGAACGCCTGGTCAACGAAGACGTCACGGCGGAGGAGTTGGCCTCGGTGAAGGCGCGGACGAAGTCGCGCCTCGTGCACCTGCTCGCCGGCAACTCCGGCCTGGCTCGCCAGCTCGCCGCCTCCCAGACGCTGTTCGGCGACTGGCGCGAGCTCTTCCGCGGCGTCGACCGCATCGACGCCGTCACGCCCGCCGACATCCGGCGTGTGGCGAAAGCGACGTTCGTCGCCAACAACCGCACCGTGGCCCGGCTGGAATCGAAAGGAGCGCCGGAATGAGAGGCATCGGGCCACTCGTCCTCATCGCCATCGCCGCGATCGCGCACGCCGCGGCGGCGCAGGACTGCCGCAACATCGCCGCGCCGCCGCTGCGGCCGATCCGCGTGGAGCAGCCGAAACGCCTTCAGCTCGACAACGGCATGGTCATCCTCATGGTCGAGGATCACGAGCTGCCGCTCGTCTACGCCGCGGCAAGGGCGCGCGGCGGACGGCTCGAAGTTCCGGCCGGCAAAGCGGGGCTGTCGACGGTCTACTACAAATCGTGGCGCACTGGCGGCACGGCCTCGAAAACCGGCGACCAGCTCGACGAGATCCTCGAGGGACGCGGCGCATCGCTCGAGACGTACTGCGCCGACAGCAGCTGCAGCGTCACCTTCGACGTGCTGAAAGACGACCTCGACACCGTCTTCCCGCTCTTCGTCGATCTCCTCCGCCACCCGGCCTTCCGGCAGGACAAGATCGATCTGGCCAAGACCTACGAGAAGAGCGCGATTGCCCGGCGCAACGACTACGCCAGCGACATCGCCTCGCGCGAATCGTGGCTCCTCGGCTTCGGGCCCGATTCGCCGATGGCGCGCGTGCCGGAGTACGCGACCCTCGCCTCGATCACGCGCGACGACCTCGTGGCCTTCCACGACCGCTTCGTCACTCCGAACAACATGATCGTCGCCGTCGTCGGCGACTTCGACAGCGCGTCGATGGAGCGGCGGCTGCGCGAGGCCTTCGGCTCGTGGCCGCGCGGCACGCCATTCGCGGCTCCCGCCATTCCCGTGCGCCGCGCCAAGCCGGGGGTCTACTTCGTCGAGAAGGACGACGTCACGCAGTCGTCGGTGGCGTTGATCGGCGAGTCAGGGACGCTCTTCTCCGATCCCGACTTCGCCGCCGTGCAGGTGCTGAATCAGATCATCAGCGGCGGCTTCTCCGGCCGGCTGATGAACGACGTCCGGAGCAAACGCGGCCTGGCGTACTCCGTCGGCGGCGGCGTCGGCCTCGGATTCGAGCCGCCGCTGTGGCTCACCGCCGTCTCGCTCGGCACCAAGAGCGAGACGACCGTGGAAGGGATCACCGTCGTGCGCGACGTCCTGGCCTCGCTGCGCAGCGAGCCGCCCGCGGCGGACGAGGTCGAGGCGGCGAAGGAGACGATCCTCAACCGCTTCGTCTTCACCATGGATTCGAAGCGGAAGGTTCTCGACCAGCGGCTGAATCTCGACTTCTACGGCTACCCGGCCGACTTTTGGCAGAAGTACCCGGCCGCCATCCGCGCCGTGACCGCGGCGGACGTCACCCGCGTGGCGAAGAAGTACCTCCGTCCCGATCAGCTGATCGTGATCGTGGTCGGAAAGTCGAGCGACTTCGATCGCCCGCTGGCAACCCTCGGCCCGGTGACGACCGTCGACGTGACGATTCCGGGGAAGCCGTGAGGGGCTTCCATGAGCGAGGTTGCTCCGTGTTACCTTGCGAAGCGCGATGACATCCGATCCGGCGCTCGATGCGGAGGTCCGTTCCTTCGTGGATGACTACCGGGAACGATGCCTCTGGTTTGTCCGCGCGGATTACTATCCATCCACCCCCGACGAGATCCTGCGCGTACTGCGGTGGATTCGCGCGCGGGGCGACAGAGACGCATTTCAGCGCGCGGGGAAGATCGAGGAATGGCTCTCACGAACATTCAACGGGAAGTCTGCCGCCTCCTAGCGAGGCAGCGGATTGCATCGGGCGAGAGCTATGTCGCCGGTGGCGCCGCTCTGAACACGATCCTCGACGCGCCACGGATTTCGCAGGATCTCGATCTCTTTCACGATACGGCCGCGGCCTTGGCCGTTACCTGGAATGCCGATCGTGCGGCGCTGCTCGATGCCGGTTACGAGATCGAGATCGTTCGCGAACGGCCGACGTTCGTCGAAGCCATCGTGCGGCACGGCGCGGAGTCCGTGGTTCTGCAGTGGACACACGACAGCGCGTTCCGCTTCTTTCCGCTCGTCGCGCATCCGGAGCTCGGTCTCACGCTGCACCCCTTCGACCTTGCAACGAACAAGGTGCTCGCGCTCGTCGGCCGCGTCGAGGCACGCGATTGGATCGATATGCTGCAATGCCACTCGGCGGTCCAGCCGCTCGGATACCTGGCGTGGGCGGCAACGGGAAAAGATCCGGGTCTCGCCCCCGATGCCATTCTTCAAGAAGCCCGGCGATCGGCTCGCTATTCGGCAGTGGAGATCGCCGCGCTGGCGTTCGACGGGCCGCCTCCTGACGCAACCGATCTGTCCCATCGGTGGCACGCGGCGCTCGAGGATGCCACGGAAGTCGTCGCGCTGCTGCCGTACCAGAACGTTGGTCGATGCGTACTTCGCGGCGGAGAATTGTTTCGTGGCGACGGCACCGCTCTTCGCGAAGCACTCGCACGCGGTGAAATCCGCTTTCACGCCGGCTCGATCCGCGGCGCCTTTCCGCAAATCATTTGACCGTGCGGCGATGGAGGACAGGCGCGAGTGCCTGTCCTCCATGGAGAAACGGGTTACGGCGTCGTGACCGTCACGTCGTCGATGTACTCGTTGTTGCCGTAGGCGCTGATGCCGAGGAAGCCGATCTGCACGGTCGTGCCCTTGTAGGCCGACAGGTCGATCGTGTGTTTCTTCCAGCCGGTCGAGCCGTCGTAGCGGTTGATGGCCGTGCCGACGTTCGCCCACGTGCTGCCGGTCGAGGCCTGCAGCTGCACTTTGTCGAGGGACGACGAGTAGCCGGTGTCGTGGTACATCCAGACCGTCAGCGTCGCCGTCGTGGCCGTGCTCGGGATTGAGAAGCCGGTCGTGCGGTAGATGCGTGTCTGCGATCCGCTGGCGGCGTCGTAGGAGTTGAACTTGGCCTCGTGCGTGCCGCCGTGCGGGCTCGTCGTCGGCAGCGTGCCGGAGGTCACGATCGTCCACGCGCCCTGCGTGCCGGAGACCTGCGCGGTGGCCCAGCCGGTGCCTTCGAAGCCGTCGGAGAAGAGCGTCTGGCTCGTCGAGCAGCTGGCGGTGAAGTTGATACCGGTGACGTTCGCGCCGCTGACCGACACCGACTGGCTGGCCGGCGAGAACGTGCAGCCGCTCTTCGACGGCGTCACCGTGTACGTGCCGTTGGCGAGGCCGCTGATCGCGTAGTTGTTCGAGGCGTCGGACGTCGCCCCTTGCGAGCCGGCCGTCACCGTCGCGCCCGAGGTGCCGGCGTTGCCGGAGATCGAGTACGTCGCCACCGGCATCGTGATCGTCGCGGTGATCGTGTAGCTCTGCGTGCCGGCCGCGTAGCCGTTCACGCCGACCCACCACGTGCCGGACGACGGGTTCGTCGCCGAGCAGGTCTCGTTGCCGGACGACGTGTACGGGCGGCAGATGTACGCGCTCGACGTCGGCTTGGCGTTGAACTGCGTGTAGATGTCGACGTCGCCGGTGGCGTTCGTGGTGGCGAAGGTGAGGTTCGTCGCCCCGGCCGGAACGCTGATGTAGTAGTACTTCCAGGCGTTCTGGGCGACGCTGTCGTTCACGCCGACGCCGCTGGTGAGCTGCACGTCGCCGCTGCCGCACGAGGCGGTGAAGTTCGCGGTCACGTTGGCCGAGGTGATGGTCACGGAGCTCGACGCGGGCGAGAACGTGCAGCCGCTCTTCGACGGCGTGACCGTGTACGTCCCGGCGGCGAAGCCGGACATCGAGTAGTTGCCGGAGGCGTCGCTCGTCGTCGACGAGGAGCCCGCCGTGACCGTGGCGCCCGACGTGCCGGCGTTGCCGCTGATCGTGAACGTCGGCGCGGTGCAACTGGCGGTGAAGTTGATGCCGGTCACGTTCGACGACGTGATCGTCACCGACTGCGACGACGGCGAGAACGTGCAGCCGCTCTTCGACGGCGTGACCGTGTACGTGCCGGCGGCGAGGTTCGCGATCGTGTAGTTGTTCGAGGCGTCGCTCGTGGCCGAGGCCGAGCCGGCCGTCACCGTGGCGCCGCTTGTCCCGGCGCTGCCGGAGATCGAGTACGTCGCCGTCGTCGACGTGGTGACTTTCGCCGTCCAGATCTCCTCGTACGAGTTGTTGCGGCGGTCGGTCCACGACGGGAAGAAGGCGTTGCCGTAGCCGGACAGGCTGTTGTAGTCGCCGAACTGGTTGCCGGAGTCGGCACCGCTGGTGGTCTCGTCGGTCATGGCCGTCGTGACCTTCACCGCCGCCTGCCAGGTGGCACCGCCGTCGGCCGACATCTGATAGAAGACGTCGACCTTCTTGCGGCCCGGGTCGTTGACGGTGTCGTAGTAGATCGCGCCGATCGTGCCGGTGGTCTCGTCGACGGCGAGGAACGGATTGAACTGGTCGTTCAGACCGCTCTGGTTGTTGATCTTCACCCGCGCGCCCCACGTCGTGCCGCCGTCGGTCGAGCGCGCGAACCAGATGCGCGTCTTGCACGTGGAGCTGGCGTTCGTCCCCGGCTCGTTCGACGCCGCGGTGCAGCCGGTGTCGCCGGAGAGGTCGGTCCAGAGCGCGTAGACGTTGTTCGTCGTGCCGTTCTTGTAGGCGCCGCCGGAGACGTAGATGAGGATGCGCCGGCTGGAGAAGGCCGGGACGCCGATGTCGTACGAGTCGTACGTCGTGACGAGCTTGACCGGCGTGCCGTAGCTCGTGCCGCCGTTGGTCGACTTGACGACGAAGATGCCGCGCGAGCCGGTGTCGGGGAAGAAGCCGAAGACCTCGCCGGCGGAGTTGGTCTTCACGTCGGCGCCGATGCAGGTGCCGGTCGCCGCGGTGTTGCTGACCTGGATGGGCGTGCCCCAGCCGGTGGAGGTGCGGCGGTTCATGTACGCGGGATTGCCGTTGTGCCAGATGGCGTAGATGTTGTTGACGTACGGCGACGAGGCGCTGTGGTCGACCCACTCCATCTGCTTGTCGGTGTTGGTCTGGCTGCCGGAGATGGTGCCATCGAAGGTCCACGTCGCGCCGCCGTTGGTCGACTTGTACGACTGCACTTTCAGCACGGTCTGCCCGGAGTTGATGCCCATGGTCGACGACCAGGCCGTGCCGTCGGAGGTCCACTCGACGGTGGGATCGGAGTGGAAGGCGTCGCCGCTGGCGAGGGGGAGGTTGGTCTGGCCCCACGTCACGCCGCCGTCGGAGGAGTAGTAGACGGCCTGGGTGCCGGAGCCGCCGATGTTGTTCGAGGCGGAGATGATCTTGCTCGGGCTCCAGTAGTTGATGCGGATGTCGGATTCGCTGCGCGGATTGGTCTGCGCGCCCGAGGTGCGGACGTTGGTGCCCGCCGTGGCGCCGTTGGCGGCGGCGCGCAGCAGCTTGCGGGAGAGCGGCTCGTCGCGCTCATCGTCGGCATCGTGGTCGCCGAACGAGGTCCCCGGCGCCATGGTGGCCTCGGGGTTGCCCGGCTTGAAGTCCTGGTGCGTGACCATCCACTCGTAGATTTCTTTCAGGACAAGAGGATATCCGCCGGTGGGGTCGTCGGTGGCGTAGTTGACTTCGGGATGTCCTTTCTGCCAGTAGACCTTCAGCCAGGGCGGGACGATGCTGTCGGCCGCGTCGCGCGGCTGCAGCCTGCCGAAGTCCTGGTTGTCGCGGATCAGCCTCTCCAGGGCGCTGCCGGGTTTGGCGTGGGCGGCCTTGAGCTGATCGGCGAGGGAGGGGAACTTGGGCGGATTCGCTTGCGGCGGCAGTGCCGCGCTGGCGATCATCGTGGCGATGAGGAACACGAGTCCTGTGAGGAGAAAGGCTTTCTTCACGTACGCAATCCTTCCGAACTTGACGTTGGGGCAGGGCCGGGGCGGGCGGAACTAGATCAAGATCGGTGCCGCGGGAAAACGGCCGTTTTGGCGCGGTTTTGGTCCGGTTATTGACCCAAGAAGGCGAAAAGGGCGGTCAGCCATTGAGCAGTGATGGCAGTGTTTGACCCACTGAGCTGATCATCGGCGCCCCACGTTGCGCACGCGCGCGGCGTTGCTCACCGACCACTCCAGGAGCCACAGCTCGCCGTTCGGCGCGACCGTTCCGCCGACGACGGACCATGGCAGATGCGACGTGGCGATCACGCTCACGCGGCCGTCCGGTGCGATGCGCTTCACCTCGCCGTGCGCGAAGTCCGCGACGCAGACGTTGCCGCGCCGATCGGTCCAGAGACCCATCAACAGATGATGCGGGCCGATGTCGGGACGGAGGAAACGCGGCGCGCTGAGATTGCGGGCCACGGTCCGGACCGCGCCGTTCGGCGACACCTGCACCAGATCGACGCCGTCGATGAAGTAGACCGTGCCGTTCGGGGTCGCCGTCATCCAGCGGATGTCGCGGAAGCGGCCCCGCGCCAGCACGGCCTTGTTCTTCATGATGGCCTGGTGCTCGTGGTCGGCCCAGTAGTGATTCCCGGCGGCGTCGCGCACGAACGAGTAGTCGGTGCGGAACTGCCGTTTCGGTCCGTAGATCGTCTGCACGCGGCCGTCGGGGGAGCGGCGCCAGACGTAGAAGTCCCAGCGGTTGATCGCTTCGCCCTCGTACCAGAGATGCTCGCCGTAGAGATTGCCGGCCGCGTCGAGGTACAGCTCGTGCGTGTGCACGTGCGGCACGACCACCGACTTCCGCCCGTCCGGCGACAGGCGCCAGACCTGCTTCAGATCGCTGTAGTAGACGTTGCCGGCGCCGTCGGCGACGATGCCGACGGGCGGGTGGGCGTGCGCGGCCGTGGCCGCGAAGTGCAAAACGTATAATGCGCGCCGCATGGCAGAACAAGCGTACGACTTAATCGTCATCGGCAGCGGTCCGGGCGGCTACGTCGCGGGCATCCGCGCCGGACAGCTGGGCATGAAAGTGGCCGTGGTGGAGAAAGATCCGCAGGTCGGCGGCACGTGTCTCTTGCGCGGCTGCATCCCCACAAAGGCCCTCCTCGAGAACGCCGACATCTGGCACAAGATCCAGAAGTCGAAGGAATTCGGCATCACCGTCGGCGACGCCAAGCTCGACTTCTCGGCCGTGCAGACGCGCAAGCAGGGCGTCGTCAACACCAACGTCAAAGGCATCGAGTTCCTCTTCCGCAAAAACAAAGTCGAGCGCGTGGCCGGCTTCGCCAAAGTGATCGATCGGAACACCGTCGACGTCGACGGCAAGCAGCTCGGGACCAAGAACATCATCCTGGCCATGGGCTCCGTGCCGAAGGACCTGCCCCACATCAAGGCCGACGGCAAGCGCATCATCAACTCCGACCACATCCTCGAGCTCAAGGACGTGCCGAAGTCGCTCCTCGTCATCGGCGCCGGCGCGGTCGGCTGCGAGTTCGCCTCCATCTTCGCCCGCTTCGGGACGAAGGTGACGATCGTCGAGGTCATGCCCCTGCTCCTGCCGATCGAGGACGAAGAGGTCTCGAAAGAGTTCACTCGCGTCTTCAAGAAGCAGGGCATCGACGTCTACACCGACGCCAAGGTCCTGTCGTGCGAAGTTGGCGACAACGGCGTCAAGTCGGTCGTCGAGTCGAAGGGGAAGCAGCAGACGATCGAGTCCGAGCTCGTCCTCTCAGCGACCGGGCGCCGCGCCGTGACGGAGAACGCCGGCCTGGAGAAGACGAAGGTCAAGATCGAGCGCGGCTTCGTGCAGGTCGACCCGTACATGCGCACGGGCGAGCCGGGGATCTACGCCATCGGCGACATCGTCCCCACGCCCGCGCTCGCGCACGTGGCCTCGGCCGAAGGGATTCTGGCGGTCGAGCACATGAAAGGCCTCGAGGTCCGTCCGCTCAACTACGACCACGTCCCGAACTGCACCTACACCGACCCCGAGGTGGCCTCGGTCGGGCTCACGGAGAAGAAGGCGAAGGAGCGCGGCTACGACGTGAAGACCGGCAAGTTTCCCTTCACCGCGAATTCGAAGGCGAAGATCCTCGGCGAGGCCGTCGGCTTCGTGAAGTACGTCTCCGAGAAAAAGTACGACGAGGTCCTCGGCGTGCACATCGTCGGGCCGCGGGCCACGGAGCTGATCGTCGAAGGATGCGCGGCGCTGGAGCTCGAGGCCACGACGGAGTCGATCGCCAAGACCATCCACGCCCATCCGACGCTGTCGGAGGCGCTCATGGAAGCGGCCGAAGACGTGCTCGGCCACTCGATTCATCAATAGCCCAGAATTTGCGGCCGCGGTAGAACGCGCGGAGCGCGGCGTTGCGCGCCGGGCCGAGGTCGCGCGCCCAAACGACGCGCTGGCGGTCGATGTCGGCGCCGTTGTAGACGAAGTCGAAGACGTTCGGCGCGACGAGGACGACGCCGTCGACCGACGCGGCGATCGCGCGCCGCTCCTTCTCGCGGGCCACGTCGGGAGTGTGCACGACGCGATTCCAGCCCGCGCCGGCGTTGGCGGCGAAGGCGATCAGCACGGCCAACGCGAAGCTCGGCGGCAGCTCGGCGACGAGCAGCACGAGCTGCGCCGCGGCCACCGCCGCGGCCGGCGCGAGGTAATGCACCATCAGCCAGCCGAGGAACGAGAACGGCGCGAACGCGAAGAGGAGCAACACCAGCGCCAGACGGCGGACGCGTGCGTCTTTCTTCAGCGCCGCCGGCAGCGCCGCCAGCGGAACGAACAGAAGCAACAGCGGCGGGCCGAAGAGCGTCCGGGCGATGACGGCGAATTTCCTGGCCACCTCGTCGCGTACGCCGCCCGGCGAATGCACGCGCCGCCAGTGCCCGACGTATGCGACCTGGTACTGCGCGGCCATTTCCACGTTCGGCTCCGGCGGCACCGGGTGCAGCGACTCCCAGAAGAACCGCGGCGTCGGGTTGTAGCGCTGCTCGTAGATCGAGTACGGAAGGACGAAGGCGCTGCCGGTCACGGCGCGGTTGTAGATCGCCAGCGGAACGAGCGCGACGACGGCGATCGGGATGGCCCGAAGGAGGCGCGGACGCACGGCGACGGCGATGGCGATCGTGAGGACGAGCCCTTCGTAGGGACGGCTGTACGCGAGGAGGGCGATGCCGACGCCGGCCGGAAGCGCCGCGCGCCGTGCCACGCCGCCGAGCAGCAGCGCGCCGCCGAGCGTTGCCAGCGCGCCGCCCTGATACGACATCGCGTACACCAGCATCGTCGGATGGATGGCCGCGAGCACGCCGCCGAGGAGCGCCAGCTCGGGCGAGAGCCAGCCGCGCAGCGCCCACCAGATTGCCGCGCACGCCGCCGCGGCCAGCAGCCACACCGCGGCCAGCGGCTGCCCGAACAGCAGCATGCCGAGGGCCAGCACCGCCCCTTCGCCGGGAAAGAACTTCCCCGCGTACGACGGCTGCTGCAGCACGTGCATCGTTTCGAAGAAATCGGAGAGCGGATGCGGCGGATTGGCGAGGCGGCCGTGCGCGAAGGTGTCGGCGATGAGCAGGTGCGCGTAGTCGTCGTGGAACTGCGGAGGGGGAACGCCGCGCAGGGCGACCACGCCGAGCGACGACGCCAGCGACAGGGCCACGACGAGCGCGCAGGCCTGCCAGTCGCGCAGGCGCGGCAGCGGCAGACGCCGAATGCGCCGCCGCAGCGCGAAGGCCGCGGCGATGCCGAGGAGCGACGGCCAGTGGTCGCGGATCGCGCCGGAGACGAAGCGCATCACGTCGAGGAGGAGATCGGCGAACGTCATGGCAGCGGCCGCGGATGTCCCGGCTGCGCGAGGTACCAGAACTTGCGATCGCGGTAGTACGCGCGCAGCGCGGCGTTGCGTGGGCCGAGGTCGCGCGCCCAGATCACGCGCTGGTGGTCGATGTCGGCGCCGTTGTAGACGAAGTCGAAGAGGCTCGGGGCGACGAGAACGACGCCGTCGATCGACGCGGCAATCTCGCGGCGCTGCCTCTCGAATCCCGGCTCCGGCTCGCGGACGAAGCGAGCCCAGTCGACGCCGGCGTTGATCGCGAAGGCGACGAGCACGGCCACGGCGAAGCTCGGCGGCAGCTCCGCGATGAGCATCACCATCAGCGCGGCGACGAGCGCGGCCGCGGGCGCGAGGTAGTGCAGCTGCATCAGCCAGACGATGGAGAACGGCGCGAAGGCGAAGATGAGGAGAGCCAGCGCCAGCCGACGGCCGCGCCGCTGGCGCAGAACGCGCGGCAACGCGGCGAGCGGGACGAGCAGGATCAACAGCGGCGGACCGAAAACGCCCCTGGCGATGACGTCGATCTTCTTCCACACCTCGGCGCGCATGCCGCCCGGCTCGTGAATGCGGCGCCACTGCCCGAAGTAGACGCGGTAGACCGTGCTCATCTCCGCGTTCGGCTCCGGCGCCACGCGCCGCGGCCGCTCCCAAAGGAAGTTCGGCGTCGGATCGTAGCGCTGCTCGTAGATGACGTACGGCAGGACGAAGGGGCTGCCGGTCGCGGCGCGGTTGTAGACCGCCAGCGGGATCAGGCCGACGGCGGCGATCGGAATCGCCTTCAGCAGCGCCGGCCGGATGACGAGCGTGGCGACGATGAAAATCGCGCCTTCGTAGGGACGGCTGTAGGCGAACAAGGCCATGCCGATCGCGGCCGGGACGACCGGCAGGCGCGCCTTCCCCGCCGCGCCGAGCAGCAGCGCGCCCGCCAGCGCCGCAAGGGCGCCGCCGTGGTACGTCTCCGCCCACGCCAACATCGTCGGATGGATGGCCGCGAGCAGCCCGCCGAGGAGGGCCAGCTCCGGCGGCAGCCATTGGCGCAGAGCCCACCAGATCGCCGCGCACGTTCCTGCACACAGCAGCCAGACGCCGAGGAGCGGTTGGCCGAGCAGCATTCCGAGCGCGAGCACCGCCCCTTGCCCGGGCGGGTATTTGCTCATGTAGGTCGGGTGCTGCAGCAACTGCATCGTCTCGAAAAAATCGGAGAGCGGATGCGGCGGATTGGCCAGGCGGCCGTGCGCGAAGGTATCGCCGGCGAGCACGTAGGCGTAGTCGTCGTGCCACCACGGCAGCGGCGTGCCGTGCAGCGCGGCGAAGGCAAGCGACGACGCCAGCGAGACCGCGGCGACGAGCAGGCATGCGTGCCGGTCGCGCAGGAATTGAACGCGGAACGGCGGAATCCGCCAGCGCAGGGCGAAGGCCGCGCCGATGCCGAGGAGCGAGAGCCAGTTGTTCTCGACGAAGAGAAACGCGTCGAGGACCGGATCGGCGATGGACAAGCGCTCCGAGGATAGGCTAAAACGCCCGGCGACGTGACCCAGGCACCGACCACGACCTTCGAGACGCACGGCCTCACGCGCGAGCAGCTTCTCGACATCGACCACTACCTCCGCCTCACGCGCACGCTCGAGGAGCGCCTCGTCAATCTTTTCCGGCAGTCCAAGGTCATCGGCGGCCTATTCCGCTCCCTCGGCCAGGAAGGCGAATCGGTCGCCGCCGCCTACGCGCTCGACTACAAGCAGGGCGACGTCATCCAGCCGCTGATCCGCAACCTCGGCGCGATCCTCGTCGCCGGCGCGAAGCCCGCCGAGATCATCAAGCAGTACATGGCCAAGGGCGACTCGCCGACGCGCGGCCGCGAGCTCAACATCCACTTCGGCCATCCCGCCCGCGACGGCTTCATCGGACAGATCTCCATGCTCGGCGACATGATCCCTGTGATGGCCGGCATCGCCCTCGCCGGGCGCATGCAGAAGAAATCGCTCGTGACGCTGGCCTTCATCGGCGACGGCGCGTCGTCGACCGGCGCGTTCTACGAAGGGATGAACTTCGCCGCCGTGCAGCGATTGCCGATGGTGGTCTGCCTCGAGAACAACGGCTACGCCTACTCGACGCCGACGTACCGCCAGACCGCGGCGCGCTCGCTGGCGGACAAGGCCGTGGCCTTCGGCTGCGCGAGCGACACGGTCGACGGCAACGACGTCCTGGCCACGTACGCGGCGGTGAAGCGCGCCGTCGACCGCGCCCGGGCGGGCGGCGGGGTGACGCTGCTCGAAGTGGTCACGTTCCGGATGAAGGGCCACGCCGAGCACGACAACCAGTCGTACGTGCCGCCCGAGGTGCTCGAGGAGTGGAAGGCGAAGGACCCGATCGCGCGCTTCGAGAAGGCGCTGATCGACGCCGGCATCGCGACCGATTTCGCGGAGATCCAGGAGCGCGTGCGCCGCGAAGTCGACGAGGCCACCGACGAGGCCGAGCGCTCGCCGATGCCGCGCGGGGAAGAGGCGGCGATGGGGTTGTACGGCGGTGATGGATATTGGGATGAGTGAGACGACCTACCTCGAAGCCATCACCCAGGCCATGTCCGAGGAGATGGCCCGCGACGAGCGCGTCTTCCTCATCGGCGAGGACGTCGGCGTCTACGGCGGCGCCTTCAAGACCTCGGCCGGACTGCTCGATCGCTTCGGTCCCGAGCGCGTCGTCGACACGCCCATCTCCGAGATCGCCATCGTCGGCGCGGCCTCGGGCGCGGCGCTCATGGGCATGCGTCCCATCGCCGAGATGCAGTTCATCGACTTCATCACCTGCGCCTACGACATCCTCGTCAACTTCACGGCCACGTCGCGCTACCGCGTCGGCAGCGCCTGTCCGCTCGTCGTGCGCGGTCCGGCCGGCGCGGGAACGCACGGCGGGCCGTTCCACTCGCTCTCGCCCGAGGCCATGTTCATGAACCGGCCGGGGATCAAGATCGTGTCGCCCGGCACGGCGTACGACGCGAAGGGATTGCTGAAGGCAGCGATCCGCGACGACGATCCGGTGCTCTACATCGAGCACAAGTACCTCTACCGGCGCATCAAGGAGACGCTGCCGTCGGAGGACTACGTCGTGCCGATCGGCAAGGCGAACGTGCGCCGCAAAGGGAAGGACCTGACGATCGTGACGTGGGGGGCGATGATCTACGTCGCCGACGAGGCCGCCGAGGCGCTGGCGAAGGACGGGGTGTCGGTGGAGGTCGTCGACCTGCGCTCGATCATCCCCTTCGACGAGGAGGCCATCCTGGAGTCGGTGGCGAAGACGAACCGCGTCATCATCCTGCACGAGGCGCCGCTGACCGGCGGCGCGGGGGCGGAGTTCGCTGCGCGCATCGCCGAGAAGGCCTTCGAGTATCTCGACGCGCCGGTGAAGCGGATCGCGGCGCTGGACGTGCCGACGCCGTACTCGCCGCCGCTGGAAGAGTTTTACCTGCCGAATGCGACGAAGGTGATCGCGGCGGCGAGAGAGTTGCTTGCGTACTGAGGAGAGGTTGCCATGGCTACCGATGTCGTGATGCCGCAGATGGGCGAGTCGATCGCCGAAGGGACGATCGTTCGCTGGATCAAAAAGCCGGGAGAGAAGGTCGAGCGCGATGAGCCGCTGTTGGAGATCTCGACCGACAAGGTCGACGCCGAGATCCCCTCGCCGGCCGCCGGCGTGCTGGCGGAGATCCTGGTGAACGAGGGCGAAACCGTCGCCGTGCAGACGGTGGTGGCGCGGATCGAGACCGACGCGAATGTCGCCGCCTCCGCTCCGGCGACTGCGCCCGCCGCCGCACCAGCGGCGGCCCCACCGCCGCCACCGAAGCCGGCCCCGCCTCCG
>JBKOUP010000261.1:0-15532 GCA_046723495.1 Acidobacteriota bacterium | reverse complement strand
GTCTGCGCCTCCTGCCAAACTAGTCATATGACTAGTCTAACAGACGACCGCCAACTTCTTCTCAAATTTGGCTCATTCGCCTCCTGCGCCCCCGGCGGCACGCCAAACTCCAGCGCGCGGACTGAAGTCCGCGCCACATGCGGTGGGCTAACTCGTCATGATCGCGACCGGGATCTTCACCGGCTGATCGCCGTCCCACGACACGGTGACGACGGTGCGCCGGATGTTCGGCGCCGCCTGCTGGTCGAAGATGCCGCGCGCGAGGTCGAGGTCGATCCGCTTGTCGCCCTGCAGCGAGGCCGTCTTCGCGAACGGCCCGGTGCCGTACGTCACCTTCGCGTTCGGCAGCGGCGAGCCATCGGCGTCGGTCGCGGCGACGCGCACGCGCGGATGCGTGGCGCTGGGGTTGACGAAGTCGTTGCTGTCGACGGCAGCGGTGACGAACGGCTTCTTCGCCACGTTCCCGAAGACTTCGTTGAAGAGCTGGCGAACCACCGGCGGCTCCCAGATCTGTCCGTGAACCCGGGCGATCCCGGAGTCGACGAACGCGCCGACCGGCAGAAACATCGAGCGCACGTTGCCGCCCTGCAGCGACGACGCGGAGACGAACTGCACCGTGCCGTCGCCGGGCTCGTTGATCGGATTGCCGAACGTGAGAGTGCCGTTGCCGTCGCTGTCGCATTGAGGCCAGGTCGGTCCGCCCCAGCCGCAGACGTTCGTCACCGGCAAGTCGGGGAACGCGTCGATCTGCGGATAGGCGTCGTCGCAGTGGCCGGGCATGTACGGCCGGTTCGGATCCAGCCAGCTGCGGTCGATGAGCGGCGACGACGGATTTCCGTTCAGGGTGTAGAGGCTCGTCGGCGGATCGGAAGGGAAAAGGTCGTACGCCGCCTGGCAGCGCGTGAGAAGCTCCAGCGACTGCTCCGTGCTCAGAATCGTTTTGAACACGATCTTGATCGGCGTTCCTTTGTCGACCGCATGCAACGCTTCGAGCGTGCCGAGCCAGGGGATGGCGAAGGCCAGCACCTGCTCGAAGCGCTCGATATAGTCGGGATTCTTCTGCAGAAAGGCCCGAAAGACGAGGCCGCCGGTGGAGTGGATGACGGCGACGATCTTCCCCTTCGGCGTGAGCGTGTCGACCGCCGTCTTGATCCGCGCGGTCGTGTCGTCGGAGGCGACGCTCTGGCGCCAGTCCCACCCGATCGGAATGAAATTGCCGTTCGCTTCGGAGATCCCGTGGCCGGCGAGGATCGCGTAGAGCGTCGACGCCGCCGGCGCGAAGAAGGGGATCGTGTCGACGATCGGCGGCCCGGCCTCGACGTCGCCTGGAATCTGAATCAGCTTCTGGAGGATCGCCGGGATGTCCGCGCCGAGCAACGCCGGCGGGAAGAGCTGCGCCTTCGTCGTCGCGTCGCGCAGGGTGCTGGCAGGAAATCCGGGGATAAAGATTGTCGGCTTAGCCATGCCTCATGATACGCGCCTGACCGTTCATGTACTTCCGCAGCGGCTCGGGGACGGCGATCGAGCCGTCGGCCTGCTGGTAATTCTCCATGACCGCGATGAGCGTCCGGCCGATGGCCAGGCCGGAGCCGTTGAGCGTGTGCAGGAAGCCGGTTTTCTTCTCCGCGGAGCGGTAGCGGATGTTCGCGCGCCGGGCCTGGAAGTCGAGAAAGTTCGAGCACGAGGAGATCTCGCGGAAGACGTTCTGCCCCGGCAGCCAGACCTCGATGTCGTAGGTCTTGGCCGAGGTGAAGCCCATGTCGCCGGTGGAGAGCGTGACGACGCGGTGGTGGAGGTTGAGGGCCTCGAGGATCGCCGCGGCGTGCTGCGTCAGCGACTCCAACTCGTCCCAGGAGCGCTCCGGCATCACGAACTTCACCAGCTCCACTTTCTCGAACTGATGCTGGCGGATGAGCCCGCGCGTGTCCTTCCCGGCCGCGCCGGCCTCGCTGCGGAAGCACGGCGAGTAAGAACAGAACCAGCGCGGCAGTGTGGCCGCGTCGAGGATCTCGTCGCGGTACAAATTCGTGACCGGCACCTCGGCGGTGGGGATGAGGTAGTAGTCGCGGTCCGTCAGCTTGAAGAGATCGGCCTCGAACTTCGGCAGGTTCCCGGTGCCGCGCAACGAGTCGGCGTTGACCATGAACGGCGTCAGCACCTCGGTGTAGCCGCGCTTGCCGTGCTCGTCGAGCATGAAGTTCATGATGGCCCGGCTGAGCTGCGCGCCCGCGGCGTTGAGCACCGTGAAGCGCGTGCCGGTGATCTTCGTGGCCCGCTCGAAGTCGAGGATGCCGAGCGCTTCGCCGAGGTCCCAGTGCGCCTTCGGCTCGAAATCGAATTCCGGCTTCGTCCCCCACACGCGCTCGACGCGGTTCGCCGTTTCGTCGCGGCCGACCGGCACGGTGGCGTCGGGAACGTTCGGGAAGTAGAGCTCGAGGTTGTGCAGCTCCTTCTCGACCGCGGCCAGGCGCTCGTCGAGCTGCTTGATCTCGTCGCCGACGCGCTTCATGGCCTCGATCTGCGCGGCCGCGTCCTGCTTCGCTTTCTTGAGCTGGGCGATCTCCTGCGAGGCGGCGTTGCGCTGCGCCTTCAGCGCCTCGACCTGCGTGATCGTGCGCCGGCGCTCGGCGTCGAGCTCGAGGAAACGCTCGAGGTCGACCGAGGCGCCGCGGTTCTTCAGAGCGTTGCGGTAATCGTCGGTGCGTTCGCGAAGGTACTCACGGGAAAGCATGGTCGGCGGATTGTATCCGCGTCAATGCGCTGCAGCGCGGCGCCGCGTTTTCGCCGCGTCGGCGACGTCGCCGCTGATCACGAGCGCGTAGCTCTGACGCGGACCGCTGCCGAGCCGCGCGGCGTTGACCGAGACCGTGTAGTTGCCGGCGGCGGGACTCGCGATCGACACGACTTCGACGTTGTTCAGGCGGTCCGGCTGGCCGGGATGCAGCGCGTCGTTGCCGACGATCGTGTTCCCGGCGGCGTCGGTGACGCGGAGATCGAGATCGTTGACGAGCTCCGGCGTCGGATCGGAAACGCCGCGCACGACGCCGGGAGGATCGGTCCAGACGAGGACGACCTTCAGCGGCGTGCCGGCGTGCACGGCGAACGTCGACGACGTCGTCTCTCCCATCGCGAGCGACGACTCGCTGACGCGCAGCTTCGCCGCGTTGCCGGGGAAGTACAGCACGTCGCCGAGGACTGGGAAACCGAAGCCCTGCTGGTAGTTCGGCGCCGGCGCCGCGTTCGTGAAGCCGCCGTCGGGCGTGCCGACGTACGGCACCGGACGCGCGGCGGCGATGATCGTCGCCTTCAGCAGCGCGGCGCTCGGCGTCATCCGATCCGCCGCCGTGGCCACGCCGCTCGGATAAAAGCCGTCGGTGTAGTACTGGCGCACCAGCGCCGCGGCGCCGGCGATCGTCGGCGAGGCCCACGACGTCCCCGGCTGCAGCGTGAGGTTGCAGTTGTGCGTGCCGGCGTTCCCATCGCTATCGCCCGCCGTCACCTCGGCCGGTCCGACGACGTCGGGCTTGATCCGCCCGTCGCGCGTCGGCCCGACCAGCGAGAAGAGCGCGATCACGTCGTCGTCGTTGCGCCGCGGCGTGCGCGTGCCGCCCACTTGCAGCGTGTTCTTCGCGCAGCCGGGCGCGGAGAGCGTGCTCGGCGGCGGCGCGCTGTTGTTGCCGTAGTTGCCGGTGTTGAAGACGACGAGCATGTCGGGGTGCGCGTAGACGAAGGCGTCGACGTCGCGCGCCGACTGCGAGTAGTTCGCCGTCGCCGGCGCGAAGGCGTTGCCCTGCGAGTCGCCCCACGAGTTCGAGTGGATGCGTGCCCCCTGCGCGTACGCCTGCGTGAGGATCGGCGTGAGGTCGACCGGGCAGCCGATGCCCGGCCGCTGCGAGCAGTTGTCGCCGCCGACGTAGCCGGCGTCCTGCACGATGAGCTTCGCGCCGCTGGCGATGGCGTCGCCGTAGTCGTGCGCAATCGGCGTACCGCGGTCCGCCACCGCCGATGCCGCCGCGTGCGTGCCGTGGCCCTGGTTGTCGAACGCCGTAGGGCTCGACGGATTGTCGCAGCCGCTCGCGGTCGGGAAGGCGGCGCAGGAGTAGAGGAAGTCGTAGGCGATGACCTTGCGCCGCGTCAGGTCGACGTTGGTGTCGGTGACGCGGAGGTTGTACGGCGGCGCCGATCCGTCAGCCTCGGCGAAGTAGCAGTTGTCCCAGTCGAGGCCGGTGTCGAGGACGGCGATGATCTGCCCCTCGCCGTGCAGGCCGTGGTCGTACAGCGGCATCGGCCCGAATTGCGTGCCCGACTGCAGCGTGTGGACGGAGATCTCGTTCGCGAAAAGGGGGAAAGCGACGAGGAGGAAGACGGCAAATAACTTGCGCATCGAGGGCTGTGAACGGCCGTGACGGGTCGGGATAATCCAGGGAGAGGTGACAGGGAACAGGGAACGGGCGACAGGTGGAACCCCGCCCGTGACCCGGTCCCTGTTCCCTGTCACCTGCTTCAATGCACAAACTTCCGCCGGTTGCGGATGTAGTCGGCCAAGATGTACTCGCCAAGCCGGTCCGGCGAGGAGTAGAAGGCCCGGCCGCGGTTGATCTTCGAGAGCTGCTCGACGAAGTTCACCAGCAGCGGATCCGTGGCCAGCATGAACGTCGTGATCGGGATTCCGGCGCGGCGGCAGCGGTCGGCCTCCTCGAGCGTGCGGTTCACGATCTTCATGTCCAGGCCGAAGGAGTTCGTGTAGAGCCGCCCTCCCTCCGTCAGCGCCGACGGCTTCCCGTCCGTGATCATGAAAATCTGCTTGTTGTTGTGCTTGCGCCGCCGGAGGATGCGCTGCGCGAGCTCGAGTCCGGCCTTGGTGTTCGTGTGGAACGGCCCGACCTTGACGTACGCGATCTCCGAGATCGGCACCTCGGTGGCCTCGTCGCCGAAGAGGACGACGTCGATGGAGTCCTTCGGATACTTCGTCAGCACCAGCTCCGTCAGCGCCAGCGCGACTTTCTTGGCCGGCGTGATGCGGTCCTCGCCGTAGAGGACCATGGAGTGGGAGATGTCGATCATCACCACCGTCGCGCAGCTGGAGTTGTGCTCGGTCTCGAAGACTTCGAGGTCCTCCTCGGTCATGAGGATGGCCTCGTCGGGATCGCTGTGCTTCATGGCGTTCTGCAGCGAGCGGATGGAATCGATCGACATCGGGTCGTCGCCGAACTGGTACGGCCGCGTCTCGGTGAGGCGCTCGCTCCCCTGCCCGGCGTTCTGCACGGAGTGAAAGCCGGCCGCCGATTTCTGCAGGCCGCCGAAGATCTCGTCGAGCGCGTCGCGGCGGATCTGGCGCTCGCCGCCCGAGGCCAGGACGAGGTTGCCGTTGGCGTCCTCCTGGATCGTGTTCTCCTCGGTGAGCCGAGCGAAGAAGGCCTCGAGGTCGATGCTCGGATCGATGAAGCCGCGCTCCTGCAGCATGCGCATCATCTGCATCGCTTCCTCGACGTCGCCGCCGCTCTGCAGCAGGAGGTGATTGAAGAGACGGCGCAGGCCCATCTCGGCGAGGAGCTGCCGGATGAGATCGGGATCGAGCCAGGAGTAACGATGGCGCATTACGCGCGTCCGCGGTTCAGGCGCTCGATCCACTTGGCGATGGCGGGGTTGTTCGGCAGCATTTCGCGCGCTTCCTCGAGCGCGGCCATGGCCTCGGGCTCGCGGCCGAGGACGAGAAGGATCTGCACGCGCAGCTCGACGAGGCTCTGGTAGAGCGTGAAGTCGGTGACGCGCTGGTCGGCCATGAGCGACAGGGCGCGGTGGACGAACTTCAGCGCGACCTCGGGCTTGGAGTCGTTGAGGGCGTCGGCGGCGAAGCGGTGGAGCATGCGCGGCGAGTCGCCGAGGAAGGACTTGGCGTCGACGAACTGCTGCAGCGCCTCGCGCACCACCGCCTCCTGGTCGGGGAACCAGCCGTCGCGGATGATGCGGTCGATCTGCCGGGAGAGGTCGGTTGGAATTTCGGTGTTGATCCTCATTTGACCGTCCTCAGCACGTTGAACTTCATCAGCTCGTGGAACGTGATCGTGGAATCGAGGTCCTCGCGGGCCAGGCGCAGAGCCTGGTGCAAGCCCTCGAGCACCATCTCCATCCAGAAGGCGAGCTCGAAGTCGCCGCGCGGCTGCGCGTACTTCTGCGCGGTCTCGGCCAGGCGCGGCACGCGCTTGAGCTCCGCGAAGAATTCGGCGAACGGCTGCTCGTCGGAGAGCGTGACTTTGTTGCCGTCGACGAACCAGGGCAGGATGCCGTCGTAGTTCGGATCGCTCTTCGAGGCCGGCTTCTCCTCGCGCTGCGGCGGCGGGGTGGGCTTGCGCACGCGGCGGCCGGCGAACATGTCGTCGAGATCGTCGTGGTCGATGTCGGCGTAGTTGCGCCGCTCGCGCGTGGCCGCGCCGGCGCGCTCGACCGCGGGGAACTTCGACTCGAAGAGCTTCGCCACCGCGGTGCCGATGAGCTTCCGGGCCACGACCTCGGCGCCCTGCTGCTCGCCTTCGTAGACCATCTCGACTTTGCCGGTGATCGCGGGGAGCAGCATGGCGAGATCCGCGAGGCGTGGGAAGATCGTCGTCTCGCCGGTGATCGCCGCGCGCCGCTCCAGGTTCGAGTGCAGCAGTTCGAGCGCGGAGATGGTCAGGCGCGCGGAGACGCCGCTGGACTGGTCGACGAGCTCGGAATCGCGGGCCACGAAGGCGACCTGCTCGACGAGCTGGCGCACGTAGTCGGGGATCTCGATCTTCACCTTGGCCGCGCGCTTTGTCCACGCCTCCTGCTGCGTGATCTGCATGGCCGTCTCGACCTTCTGCGGGTAGTGCGTGAGGATCTGCGAGTCGATGCGGTCCTTGAGCGGGGTGATGATGTTGCCGCGGCTGGTGTAGTCCTCGGGGTTGGCGCTGAAGACGAGAACGACGTCCATGGGGATGCGCACCGGGAAGCCGCGGATCTGCAGGTCGCGCTCCTCGAGGATGTTCAGCAGGGCCACCTGGATGCGCGGAGCGAGGTCGGGAAGCTCGTTGATGGCGAAGATGCCGCGGTTCGTGCGCGGGATGATGCCGTAGTGGATGACTTCCTCGTCGGCGTAGGTGAGGCGCTGGTTGGCGGCCTTGATGGGATCGATGTCGCCGACGAGATCGGCCACGGTGACGTCGGGCGTGGCGAGCTTCTCGCGGTAGCGGTCGTCGCGGTGCAGCCAGGCCACGGGCAGGTCATCACCCTTCTCCGCGGCCAGGCGCCGGCAGCGCTTGCACGTCGGCTGCAGCGGCGAGTCGTTGATCTCGCATCCCTCGACGATGGGGATGCGCTCGTCGAGGAGCGTGGTGAGCGAGCGGAGGATGCGCGTCTTGGCCTGCCCGCGCAGGCCGAGAAGGATGATGTCGTGCTTGGAGAGGATGGCGTTGTGGATGGCCGGGATGACGGTCCGTTCGTAGCCGTGGACGCCAGGGAAGGTGGTCTCACGCTTGGCGATGGTGGCGAGGAGGTTCTCGCGCATCTCGTCTTTGACGGAGCGGATGGGATAGCCGGAGGCGCGGAGCTCTCCTAAGGTGTGGATGGCGGTCATGGGCTCTCGGGTTCAGGATCTTTGTTGAATTCGTTCATGGCCCGGCGAAGGTCGCCGCGGGCGAAGAGGAAGAGGGCGTCGACGGCGCGGTCGACGCTGCCCTGCACGGTCGGGAGCTCCTCGTCGGTGAAGTTGTCGAGGACGTAATCCCGCAGCCGGACATCGCCGTAGCTCGCACCGCGCACGCCGAATCGTAAGCGCGGGAATCGCTCGGTCGCAAGCGAAGCGACGATGGAGCGCATGCCGTTGTGCGTCCCGGCCGAGCCGCTGGGCCTGATTCTCAGCTTCCCGAGGGGAAGATCGATGTCGTCGTAGACGACCATGAGATCGTCGGGCGCGTCGAGGTAGGCGTTGACGAGGAGTCGCACCGCGTCGCCGGAGAGGTTCATGTACGTGAGCGGCTTCGCAACCTTGACCGCCCCCCCCGCCACCCGCCCCTCGCCGGTCATGCAGTCCTTCTCGTGGCGGTCGAGGTCGATGCGAAATTTCTTCGCGAAGGCGTCCGCCACCACCCACCCGACGTTGTGCCGCGACCGCGCGTAATCCTCCCCCGGATTGCCGAGGCCGACGATCAGTTTCATGCGGAGGCGAAGGGTACAATGACGAGCATGGAGGCGCTACCGGAGATCGTCACCGAGCATCTCGCCGAGGTGCGGGCGCTGTGCGAGAAGTACCGGGTGAAGAGGCTGGCGATTTTCGGGTCGGCCGTGAAGGGGACGTTCGATCCGGAGACGAGCGACTTGGATTTCGTGGTGGAGTTTCATGACGATGTCAAAGGATGGCACGAGTACTTCGATCTGAAATTTGCGCTTCGCGATCTTTTTGCGCGCGATGTCGATCTGGTCGAATGGGATGCTGACCTGAAGCCGTACTTCCGACAAGCGCTCGCGCAGACGCAACGCGATCTGTATGCAGCCTGACGTTGCGAATCTCCTTCGAGACATTCTCGAGTCCGGCGAAAGCGTCCAGAAATACACCGCCGGCGTGTCGTTCGACGGATATCGGCAATCGCGAATGCTCCGGATGGCCGTCGAACGCGAGATGATCATCGCCGGCGAAGCACTCCATGTTGCGATGCAGCAGGACCCGACGCTGCGTACCAAGATCACGGAGGCGCAGGACATCGTCGACTTCCGCCACATGCTCGTGCACGGCTATTCGATCATTCGGCACGATCGCGTGTGGAAAGCGATTCACGACGACCTCCCCCTCCTCCTCGCCGAGATCCGCGCCCTCCTCCCGCCCGGCTAGCTTCTGAGTTTCATGCGCAGGCGAAGGGTACAATGACGAGCATGGACGCGCTGCCGGAGATCGTCACCGAGCATCTCGCCGAGGTGCGGGCGCTGTGCGAGAAATACCGGGTGAAGAGGCTGGCGATTTTCGGGTCAGCGGTGAAGGGGACGTTCGATCCGGAGAAGAGCGACTTGGATTTCGTGGTGGAGTTTGACGACGACCTCTTCGGCTCTGCCGGCTGGCACGCGTATTTCGATCTGAAGTTCGCGCTTAAAGATCTGTTCTCGCGAAACGTCGACCTAGTCGAGTGGCAGGCCGTCGAAAACCCATACTTCCGACAAGTGCTCGAGATGACGCAACGCGATCTTTATGCAGCTTGAAGTTGCGACGCTCCTACGCGATATCCTTAAAGCAGGCGAAAACGTTCAGCGACTCGTGGCCGGCGTGTCTCTCAATGAATACCAACAGTCGGACATGCGGCGTTGGGCGGTCGAACGGCAGATGATCATCGTCGGCGACGCACTCGGCGTTGCCTTGCAGAAGGATCCGACGCTGGGTAAAAGAATCACGGAGGCTCGGGATATCGTCGACTTCCGCAACATGCTCGTACACGGCTATTCGCTCATCTACAACGAGCGTGTGTGGGGCAGCATCGTGGACGACCTCCCCCTCCTCCTCGCCGAGGTCCGCGCCCTCCTCCCGCCCCCCTGACGAACTGGTCGGATTTCTGCATTCTTTTCGGCCATCCGATGGGCACCCCGCAACGAATCGTCGTCATCGACGACAACGCGAACGACGTGCAGGTCACGCGGCGCTTCCTGGAGCGGCGGGGGTTCCTCGTCCATGCCGCCACCTCCGGGGCCGAGGGGCTGGCCGCGGCTCAGGCCACCACGCCGGACGCCTTCGTCGTCGACTACCGCATGCCAGGGATGGACGGCTTCGAAGTCACGCGGCGGATCAAGGCTGATGCGGTCTTGCAGACCATCCCCGTCCTTCTGCTGACCGGCGCCGACTCCGCGCAGTTCGTCGTCGAGGGACTCGGCGCCGGCGCGGACGACTTCGTCACCAAGGGGTCCGACCTCGAGATCCTGCTGGCGCGGCTGCTGGCGTTGCTCCGCGTCAAGGCCTACCAGGACCAGCTGCGGAAGCTGAATCAGCAGATCACGCGCGACCTGCAGATCGCCCGGCGCGTGCAGGAGGCCCTCATGCCGCAGCGGGCCCTCTGCGCGCCGCGCCTCGAAGTGCGCTCCGCCTACCTCCCCAGCGAGACCCTCTCCGGCGACTTCTACGACTACTTCCTGCAGGACGATCTCCTCTATCTCTTCGTCGCCGACGTCTCCGGCCACGGCCTTCCGGCGGCCATCCTCGTCGCGCTGCTGAAGAGCTACATCCACACCGAGGCCAACGCCGGGACGCCGCTGTCGCGCTTCATGTCGCGGCTCAACGACTTCCTTTACAGCGTCAGCCTGCCAACGCAGTTCGCCACCGCGCAGCTCTTCCGGGTCGGGCCGGACGGCGCCCTGCACTACGCCAACGCCGCGCATCCGCCCTTCCTGCTTTTCCGCCGCGAGGCCGGGCGGGCCATGCTCCTCGAGGAGCCGAGCCATCTTCTCGGCGCGATGCCGCAGATGGTCTTCGAGGAGCGCTGCACCACCGTCGCGTCGGGCGACACCCTCTTCGTCTACACTGACGGCCTCACCGACCGGCGCACGGCCGCGGGCGAGTTCTACTCCATCGACCGCATCGCCGCCATCCTCGAGGCTCAGGCCGACGCCGACATGGCCACGCTGTACGACTCCATCTACGCCGACGTCGCCAACTTCCCCTCCACCGAGGAATTCCGCGACGACATCGCCTTCGTCGTAACGCGTTTTCACTGACGTTCGTATACTCGCCGCATGCGTCGACTCCCCATCGTGTTTCTGCTGCTGGCCGTCTCTCTCCGCGCCGAGGACAAGCCGCGCGAGATCTTCCCCTCCGACTACACGCCGAGCGCCTGCGCGCCGGCGGTCTCGTGCATCAGCTACTCCGATGCCGAGATGCAGTCCGCCGCCTCCAGGTTCCTCGGCCTCAACCTCGACCCCATCTGGGACGCGAAGCACGGCGCGGAGATCAAGGCCGCCGTCGCGCCGTTCTGCGTCAAGCACGCCACCTGCATGACCATGCCGTCCAACACCTACATGGTTTGCGACGACATCCTCGCCGCCGAGGTACGGCCGGCCGTCTGCCCGAAACTTTTTCCGAAGGAGACGAGTGCGAAGGATTTCGAGCAGTGCTCGATGTTCCTCGAGACCTACTTGCTGGGAATTGACAACAAAGCCATCAACGTCTGGAAGCAGGCGCAGGCGTGCGCGAAAAAGCAGCCGCCGGTGACGCACGCGAAGCCGCTCGACGTCTGGATGGTGCCGGCGGAGGTGCCGTACGACTTCAAGGGCTACGTGACGTTCTACGGCATCGATCCCGAGACGCGCGTGCCGCTGCTGGCCGACATCAAGTTTCAGGACCAGATCCTCTACGACGAGGCCAACCCGGCCGGCCGGGCGGCGACCTTCTATCCGATGAAGCTGCCGTTCAGGTACCTGCGCGTTCCGAACAAGGAAGGCCACGCCGACGCCGTCACGCCGATGGTCACGATCACGGCGGAAGGCTATCCGCCGGCGACGTTCCGCCTCAACGCGCCGGTCCCGAAGGCGATCGCGGAGATGAAGCCGGCGCAGATCCATCCCGGCAAGAACGAGATCATCGTCACGGCCAAGGACTCACTGAACGGAAAGCCGATCGACGGGCGGGTCATGCTCGGCAAGGACGAGATCGGCTTCACGAACCAGCCGATCGCGTTCGAGTGGAAAGCGGGAACGAAGCGGCCGGAGATCTGGCTGAAGCCGTACCTGCCTCGCTACAGCGACGTCGTGCTCGTGCCGGCGGCGAAGTGAAGCCGACGAAGGAGGAGATCGCCGCGGCGGCGGGGAAGACGCTGCCCGACGTCATCGCGCCCGGCCTCGACGTCCTCTTCTGCGGCATCAATCCCGGCCTCTACACCGCCGCGGTCGGACATCACTTCGGGCGGCCGGGCAACCGCTTCTGGCCCGCGCTGCACGGCGCCGGCTTCACGCCGCGGCGTTTCGATCCGTCGGAGCAGCGCGAGCTCCTTGCGCTCGGCTGCGGGATCACGAACCTCGTCGCGCGCGCCACCGCGGCCGCGGACGAGCTGACGGGCGCGGAGCTCGTCGCCGGCGCGCGCGTGCTCGAAGAGAAGGTGCGCCGCTTCGCGCCGCGATGGCTGGCCGTCGTCGGCATCCAGGCCTACCGCACCGCCTTCGCGCGGCCGCGCGCGAAGCTCGGGCAGCAGGAAGACACCGTCGGCACGACGCGGATCTGGGTCCTTCCGAATCCGAGCGGCCTCAATGCCCACTATCGTCCGGGCGAGCTGGTCGAGCTGTTCCGCGAGTTGCGCGACGCTACGGCACCACGAGGCGGTCGAGCAGGAACGTGCGGTCGTCGCCGTCCGCGGTGACCAGGTTGAGGTCGACGGCACCTCCACCGCAATCGATGCCGTACTGCCAGACCACGATCGGACATTGCAGCGCCACGGCCGGAGTCAGAAAGTTCAGCTCCGCGTTCCAATCCGGCAGCGGACGCGTGCAGCCGTCGCTGAACGCCCGCGTGATCCAGGCAGCGCGGCATACGGCGCCGGCATCGACGGCCTCGGCGAGCACCTGCCACGTTTCCAGAGAATTGTGCCGCCCGTAGATCGCCGGCAAAACCGTGATGCGGTTGTTGCTCTGCGCCTGACTCTCTTCGATCAGCGCCTGGGACCAGTTTACGAAATACTCCGAGGTCATGACCGGGCTGTGCGTCGAGGCATCGTCTTCGATGTCGAGAAACATCAGGTACTCGTTCCCGTTCGCGGCGAGGCGATCGAGCCCGACGCGGCTGATGAACTTCTGGACATTCATCCGGGCATGGCTGGCGGCGTCGTCGGCCTTCTGCACCTCGGTGGTCTGCTGCGCGACGGGCAGCAGCTTGAGATTCTTCGCATGGAAGAATGCCCCCTCGCTGGCGACGTACTCCGACGACGTCGTGTGCCAGCCGTTGAAGTAGCGGCCCCAGACGAGCGGCGCTCCACCGAGCCGCCCGGCGGCGAAGTCGAACTGCTGCTGCGTGATCGGGGACGAGGAATCGGCGCCGGCGAAAAGCATATGGACCCTCCGTCCTCGGAGTGTCGCCAGCGGAGGAAATCCCTACCTCAAGCGATCTTCTGCAACAGCTCGATGGCCTGAGGCTTCTTCTCGTAGCGCACGTCCGTGGCGGCGATCTTCTCGAGGTACTTGCGGGCCTCGGCGGGATCGTCGCGCTTCAGGTGGCAGCGCGCGGTCCAGAACCAGGTGTCGACGAGGTACTCGTTCTCGCTGAAGCGGTGGGTCTGGATGGCGCGCTCGAACGCGGCGGCGGCGTCGTCGAAGCGCTCCTTGCCGAAATAGATCCGGCCGAGGTGCGTGAGGGCGTCGAAGAAGTCGTAGGAATTCTGTTCGACGCTGTCGAGCACCTGGCGGTAGTAGGGCTCGGCCTCGTCGAGCTCGCGGCGGTCGAAATAGATCGCGCCGCAGAACAGCAGGGCGTTGCGGTGGAAGTAGGAGTTGTAGAACGGCGCGTCCGGCTGGAAGAGCGCCAGCGCCTCGCGGAAGAGATGCAGCGCCTCGTCGTAGGCGCGCAGGGCGTACGAGTTCAGCGCCTTCAGCGCCAGCGCCTGCGCGGTCACGTTCGGGTGCTGCGAGTAGCGCAGCGACGAATCGTGAAGCTCGCGGGCCCGGGCGTAGTCGCGCTCCTCGTGCGAGAGATTGCCGAGGATCACGTACGACTTGTACTTGATGTCGTTGGCCTCGTCCGACTCCTCGGAGGCGCAGGCGTCGCGGAAGCCGTCGCGGGCCGCGCCGAGGTCGCCGGCGTAGAGCGCGGCCACGGCGCGGAAGTACGTCGCCTCGAGCTTGGTCAGGACCGCGCTGTGGTCGGCGGCGAGCTGGTCGATGAACTTCGTCACCAGCTGGGCGAGCACGCGGTTGTCCGACGTCGGATCGACGATGAAGTTGTGCAGGTAGACAAGGCGGTTCTCGAGGATGCGCATCAGCTCGAGCATCACCGTGATGCGCTGCGTATCGTCGGCGGCGTCGCGGAACAGCGCCGCCAGCTGCTTCTGCAGCGCGCCGTAGCGGGCGTCGTACGACGCCGACTTGGCCTCGGACGGCTCGCCGACTTCGTTTTGCAGCTTCGTCTCCAGCGCCACGCGCTGGTCCACGGCCTCGCGGATCCGGGCGTCCACGTCGTTCTTCTCAGGCATCGCGATCCCGCCGTGCAATCGGAGTTCCAGCAACCTCGAGCAGGCGGAGCTCGATCTGGTGGCGGTCCTCGTCGATCGACTTCACCTCCACGCTGACGTGATCGCCGAGGCGGAGCTCGCGGCTCGTGGCGTCGCCGCGGAGGCGGTGCTCGCGCTCGCGGTAAATCCAGAAATCGCCGCCGATCGTAGCCACCGGGATCATCCCCTGGACGAAGACCTCGTCAAGCTCCACGAAGAGGCCGAAGGGCGCGACGCCGGTGATGATCCCGGTGAAGGACTGCCCGACCTTGTCGCGCATGAAGATGACCTTCTTCCACTCCAGCACCTCGCGCTCGGCCTCCTCGGCGCGGCGCTCGCGCGCGCTGGCCTGCGCGGCCGCGGCCGGCAGGGCGCGCTCCACGCGCTCGCGCCGCTCGCCGGTCATCGGCCCGCGCTCGAGGAGCTCGGCCAGGGTGCGGTGCACGATGAGGTCGGGATAGCGGCGGATCGGCGAAGTGAAGTGGCAGTAGTGCTCGATGGCCAGCGCGAAGTGCCCGAGCGACTCCTCTGAGTAGAAGGCGCGTTTCATGGAGCGGAGGATCACGTTCGTCAGGAAGCGCTCCTCCGGCGTGCCGGCCACGGCCTTCAGAATCCGCTGCAGCTCGCCGGGGCGGATCTCTTCCACGTCGCCGCGGAGGGCCAGCTTGAACTCCTTCAGGATGGTGCGGAGGTCCTGCAGCTTCTGCGGATCGGGCTGCTGATGGACGCGGAAGAGTCCCGGCTGATTGGCGAAGACGAGCTCGCGGGCGACGACCTCGTTCGCGGCGAGCATGAACTCCTCGATGATGCGGTGGGCGACGTTGCGCTCCATGGCCGTGATGGCCTCGATCTCGCCGGTCTCGGCAAGGACGACGTCGGCCTCGGGAAGATCGAAGTCGATCGAGCCGCGCCCCTCGCGCCGCGTGCGCAGGATTTCGTAGAGCGCGTGCATGCGCTCGAACTCGGGGAAGAGATAGCCGTAGCGTTTCTCGAGCTCCTGCGTGCGTGCCGTGAGGATGGCGTTGACGTCGGTGTAGGTCATCCGCTCTTTCGTGCGGATCACCGACTTGTAGACCTTGCGGTTCACGAAGCGGCCGCGCTTGTCGATCTCGATGTCGACGGAGAACGTGAGGCGCTCCACGCGCGGGTTCAGCGAGCAGATGCCGTTCGAGAGGCGCTCCGGCAGCATCGGGATGGCCCGGCCGGGGAAATAGACGGACGTCCCGCGCTCGAACGCTTCGTCGTCGAGCGCGCTCCCCTCGGTCACGTAATGCGCGACGTCCGCGATGTGGACACCGAGGAGGTAGTTGCCGTTCGGGAGGAGCTGCACTTCGACTGCGTCGTCGAAATCC
>JBKOUP010000049.1:0-2192 GCA_046723495.1 Acidobacteriota bacterium | reverse complement strand
TGCCGGCATTGTCGGCACCGCGCAACGCGAAGACTTCATGAGCGAGTAAGGTGTTTGTAAGGGATGTAAGCGGCGCGCAGCCGCAACAGAAAGTACATCGCGCACAGCCCACAGCAGCGCCACGGTCATCCACGCAACCGTTGACGCGCTGAGCGCCCACGCATTCGTCGCGCCCGGAACCGCCGATGGCACGATGTCCTTCGTGTTGTTGATTGCGGCGTGCATCAGCATCGTCAAGAGCAGGCTTCCCTTCGCGTGCACGTACAGCCACGTGATGGCGACGGAGATCGCCGTCACCTGCAGCAGATAGACGGGAAACGACTGCCCGTTCGTGTCGGCGCCGGGGAAGAAGAAGAGCGGCAGGTGCCAGCAGGCCCAGATCACGCCGAGGATCACGCTCGCGGCGGCGAAGCCGAAGCGCGCGGCGAGCCGCGGGAGGGCGTAGCCGCGCCATCCTAGCTCTTCGCCGGTCTGGCCGCCGGCGATGACGGAGACGATCGTCGCGGCGATCATGAGGGGCCACGAGGTCTCCCCGAAGCGCGGCCACGCGCCGGTGACGACGCGGTGGATGACCGCGACCGTCAGCTTGATCGCGGCCATGTAGCCGAACGCGAACAGGTACCACCGCGGTGCGACGCGCCAGGCCACGAGGCGGCGCAGCAGCGCGAACACGCCGGCGCGTCCTTCACGCGACGCCGTCAGCGAGATCGCCACGATCGCCGGCGCGAAGATGCCGAGGTACAGCAGCGGGAGCTGCAGCGCGGGGAATGAGCGCGCGGCGAGCCAGCTCGTCCAGGTCAGCGCGAATACCAGGATGAGGAAAAGCGCCACGCGCGTGCATACGACCTGGCGCGTCGCCGGTTTAAGCGACGTAGAATTCGTCTTGTGAGTAAAGTGCACCGACACCACAGCTACACGTACGCCGAGTATGTGGCATTGGAGACGTGGTCACCGACTAAGCATGAATTTCTCGACGGCGAGATTTACGCGATGGCCGGTGGCTCCGACGAACACGCAGCATTGCAGGCAACGGTCATTTGGGCGCTCGGCAACGCTGTGCGAGAGCGTTTCTGCCGCGTTTATGGTCCGGACCTGCGCATCCATATCGAGGCAGTTCAGCTTACGACCTACCCCGATAGCTCGGTGATCTGCGGCCCCGTCGAGCGCTACGAGCCAGGGCCCGAGACGACGGCGCTGAATCCGATGATCGTCGTCGAAGTGACCAGTCCCTCGTCGGAAGTCTATGACGCCGGTGAGAAGTTCGACTACTACCGGACGATTCCCACTCTTCGCGAGTACGTTATCGTCTCGCACCGCGAACGCCGGATCACCGTCCACGCTCGTGATGCGCACGGCACGTGGTCGGCACACATCGCGATCAAAGGCGACAGCGTCGCGCTCCCATCGCTGGGCGCGACCTTGTTGGTCGACGAGATCTACCACAACAGCACTATTTCCGCGGGCTGAACGCCTCGCCCCGTTTCAGGAACTCCCCATCGCCCTTCCGCCCGACGTACTTCCCTTCCTCGACGATCACCTTGCCGCGCGAGAGCACCGTCTTCGTCACGCCGCGAACTTTCTTGCCTTCGTAGCAGGAGTAGTCGACGTTCATGTGATGCGTCTTCGCGCTGATCGTCATCTCCTCGTTGGGATCGAAGATGACGATGTCGGCGTCGCTGCCGACGGCGATCGTCCCCTTCTTCGGGAAGAGGCCGAAGATACGCGCCGGATTCGTCGACGTGATCTCCACGAAGCGGTTCAGCGAGATCCGTCCCTCGGCCACGCCACCGTTGTAGACGAGGCTCATGCGGTTCTCCACCCCCGGGCCGCCGTTCGGGATCTTCGAGAAGTCGTCCTTCCCGAGCTCCTTCTGCTCCTTGAAGCAGAACGGGCAGTGGTCGGTCGAGACGACCTGCAGGTCGTTGAACTGCAGCCCGCGCCACAGCTTCTCCTGGTTCCACTTCTCGCGGATGGGCGGGGTCATCACCCACTTCGCGCCCTCGAATCCCGGCTGCTCGTAGACGCTGTAGTCGAGGAAGAGATACTGCGGGCAGGTCTCGGCGTAGGCCGGCACGCCCATGTCGCGGGCGCGAGTCACCTCCTGCAGCGCGTCGTCGCAGCTGAGGTGGACGATGTACACCGGCGACCCGGCCATCTCGGCCAGAGCGATGGCGCGATGCACGCCCTCCGCC
>JBKOUP010000349.1:0-6223 GCA_046723495.1 Acidobacteriota bacterium | reverse complement strand
GCGGTGTATCGATGATGGTCCTCGAACGACATCGTGCCCGCCGCCCCGACCGCGCGGAAGAACTGCTCGTTGTCGGCGAGGCCGGCGAAGGCGAAAAGCCGGCCCTTCGGGACGTCGATCTCCAGCCGGCGGGGAATGACGAAGTCGGCGTCCTTCAGCGCCGAGCGCCCCTCGCGGAGCCACTGGCCGGGGGCGTCGATGACGACGTCGACGTCGCGGGCCAGCTCGAGGTGCTGGAACCCATCATCGAGCAGATAAACATCACAATTTATCGATAACCCATTCTCGTATCGATTAGCACCGACAATCACGTCACCGATTTTCATCAATAATACCGGCTCGTCGCCGAATTTCGCCGCGTCGGGCTCCGTCACCCGCCCCCCCGCCCCACTCCGCCCGTACCCGCGCGTCAGCACCGCCACCCGCCAGCCGCGGGCGCGCAGGTACTCGCCGATGGCGATCGTGGCCGGCGTCTTCCCCGCCCCGCCCGCCGTGACCGCGCCGACGGAGACGACCGGCTTCGGCAGCCGCTTCGCCTTCAGCAGGCCGCGGCGGTAAAGCGCCCGGCGGAGGCGGTTGACGCCACGCCAGAGCAGCTCGGCCGGTTTGAGCAGGAATCTCACGCCAGTAGTTCGACGATGCGCCGCGCCGTCCGTTCCGCCGCGCCGCGGTTTTCCTCGACCGTGCGCCGGGCCCGCTCGCCCATGGCCGCGCGGGTGCCGGCGTCGTCGATCATTTGTCTCATGAAGGCCGCGACGTCGTCGGCCGAGGCAACTTCGCGCGCCGCGCCATTGCCCAGGAACACCGCCGCGATCTCGCGGAAGTTCGACATGTGCGGTCCGAAACACACCGGCACGCCCACCGCCGCCGCCTCGATCGGATTGTGCCCGCCGGTCGGGACGAGGCTCCCGCCGATGAACGCCGCCGTCGCGTAGCGGTAGATGCGGGCCAGCTCGCCGATGGTGTCGAGGAGCAGCACGTCCGCCGCCGGCTCCAGCTTCGTGCGCCGTGTCATCTTCGACAGGCCGGCCACCGCGTCGAATCGATCCGGCTTCCGCGGCGCCACCACGACGAACGCGCCGAGCTTCAGCACCTCCGGCAGCAGCGCTTCGTCTTCCCCCTCCATTGTCGAGCCGAGGACGACGATCGGCCGCCCGGCGGCAAGGCCGAGGAGGTCGAATTCGAGCGGCCGCTCGTCGGGCACGTAGTCGAACTTCACGTTCCCCGCGACTTCCACCTCGCGCGCGCCGATGGCCCGGAAGCGCTCCGCGTCCTGCGCCTCGCGGGCCAGGATCGCGTCGTAGTGCCGCAGCACGCGCGCCACGATCGGCCGCGCCATCCGGTAGCGCGGGAAGGAGCGGTCGGAGATCCGCCCGTTCGCCAGCACCAGGCGGGTTCCGCGCGCCGCCGCCAGCCGCGTCGCGTTCGGCCAGATCTCCGTCTCCATCGCCGCGAAGAGGCGTGGGCGGTGGTGCTCGAGAAAGCGCTTCACGGCCACGGAGAAGTCGAGCGGAAAGTACGTCACCGTCGCCGCCGGGAAGAGCTTCTTCGCCTGGGCCTGGCCGGTCGTCGTCGTGGTGGTGAACACGATGGAGGTCTCTGGACGGAGTCGAAGGATCTGATTGACGACCGGCTTCGCCGCCAGCGCCTCCCCGACCGACACCGCGTGGATCCAGACGTCGTGCGCCCGCGACGCGGAGCGGTAATGCCCCATCCGCTCGGCGAACGTCGCCGTGTATTTGCCGCGAAGCAGGAAATAAGGCAACCCCAGGATCAGGACGAGGTAGAGCACGACCTCGTAGAGGAGGTACATGCGGGCGGATGATAATGTCGTTAGGTTGTTAGGTTGTTAGGTTCTTAGTTCTTGGTTCTTAGTTCTTAGTTCTTCGTTTTTAGGACGGGCCTGTCCTCAAACTAAGAACTAAGAACCAAGAACTGAGAACAACGTCCACCATGTTCGACGAATCCCTCCCCATCCACTTCGCCCGCCCCATGCCGAACTGGCAGCCGCTGGTTGAGTACCGCCGCAACGGCGTGGCCGAGAACACCATCCACGGCGCCGTCTCCTGGGTCACCGGCCGCCGCGTCCTGCACTCCTTCGGCGGCAACGTCGAGGTCTACGGCCGCTCGATGTCGAAGCCGCTGATGATGAAAGTCTTCGCCCGCGAGTTCCGCGACGCCCTCACCGGCGAACAGCAGGCCATCTCCGTCGCCTCGCACAACGGCGACACCGAGCACGTGCGCGTGGCCCGCTCCATCCTCCTGCCGGGCGAGTGGGGGATGATGCAGACGCCGCTCGACGTCCCCCTCGTGCAGTTCGGCCGGCAGGTGCGCCGCCCGCGCCGCTGGTACCACTGCTGCTCCGGCGAGCACGCCGCCATCCTGCGCGGCTGCCGCCTCAAGGGATGGTCGCGCGTCGGCTACGTCTGGCCGCATCATCCATTCTTCCAGGAGCACCTCGCCTACATCCGCCGCATCCTCGGCGACGACTGGACGCCGGGCACGATCGCCAAGGACGGCTGCGGTCTGCCGACGATCTCGATGACGGTGACGGACTTGGCGCGCCTCTTCGCCAACCTCGTCACGGAGCGCCACGACGACTGGATCTGGGACGCGATGGTCGATCACCCCGACCTCATCGGCGGCTTCAACCGCCTCGACTCGACGATCCTCAAGGCCTGCCACGGCCGCGTAATCGCCAAGGAAGGCGCCGACGGCCTTCTCGGCCTGGCCATCGAGCACCCCGAGTACCCGGACGGCCTCGGCGTGGTGGTGAAGATCGCCCACGGCTGGAATCCGCAGGCGACGTGGTACATCGCCCGCTACATCCTCGGCGTGCTCGGCTTCGAGTTCCGCAACCCGTACAAGCTGCGCCGGCAGAAAGCGTTCATCGTCCCGGAGGTCATTCCGCCGGAGTTGCGCGAGCGGATGAGCGCGATCGTGCCGTGGGACTCGTGGGACCCGGATGTCGATCGGTGGGATTTCGATCCTGCCGAGTTCGAGGGCGCAGGGCGCAGGGGGCAGGGGGCAGGTCAATGACCGTGCAAGATGCCGCGACGCGATCTGCGCCCCGCCCCCTGCGCCCTGCGCCCTCCATCGCCAACTTCATCGGCGGTCAATTCATCCCTACCAAAACCCACCTCGACGACATCAACCCCGCGACCGAGGAGATCATCGCCCAGATCCCCGACAGCGACGCGGGCGACGTCGATGCCGCCGTCGACGCGGCGCGGCGCGCGTTCCCGTCGTGGTCGCGGACGCCGGCGGCGGAGCGTTCGCGACTCCTGCTCAAGCTCGCCGGCCTCATCGAAGACAACCTCGACGAGCTCGCCCGCCTCGAGTCCATCGACAACGGCAAGACCATCTCCCTGGCGCGGCGCCTCGACATCCCCCGCGCCGTCGCCAACTTCCGCTTCTTCGCCACGGCCATCCTCCACGACGCCTCCGAGGCCCACGTCACCGACGCCGCGGCGCTCAACTACACCCTGCGCCAGCCCCTCGGCGTGGCCGGGCTGATCTCGCCGTGGAACCTCCCGCTCTATCTGCTGTCGTGGAAGATCGCGCCGGCCATCGCGGCGGGGAACACCTGCGTGGCCAAGCCGAGCGAGTTGACGCCGCTGACCGCGCACCGCCTCGCCGAGCTCTCGCTCGACGCCGGCATCCCGCCCGGCGTGATCAACATCGTCCACGGCCTCGGCGCGAAGGCCGGCGCCGCGCTCTGCGAGCATCCGGGCGTGCCGGCCATCTCCTTCACCGGCGGCACCGTGACGGGGGCGAAAGTCGCGGCCATGGCCGCGCCGCTGTTCAAGAAGCTGTCGCTGGAGCTCGGCGGAAAAAATCCGAACGTGATCTTCGCCGACGCCGATCTCGACGACGCCGTGGCCACGTCGATCCGCTCGAGCTTCTGGAACCAGGGCGAGATCTGCCTCTGCGGCTCGCGCATCTTCGTCGAGCGCGCGATTCACGACGCCTTCGTCGATCGCCTCGTGAGCGCCACGCAGAAGCTGAAGATCGGCGACCCGCTCGACGAGTCGACCGACATCGGCGCGCTCATCAGCGAGGCCCATCTGCGCAAAGTCGCCGGCTACATCGAGCTGGCGAAACAGGAAGGCGGCACGATCGTCACCGGAGGGAATCGCGTCGACCGCAAAGGCTTCTTCGTCGAGCCGGCCGTCATCATCGGCCTCGACTGCGATTGCCGCGTCCTGCAGGAGGAGATCTTCGGCCCCGTCGTCACCGTCACGCCCTTCGACACGGAGGAGCAGGCCGTCGCTTTCGCCAACTCGACGAAGTACGGCCTCTCCGCCAGCGTCTGGACGCGCGACCTCCAGCGGGCCCACCGCGTCGCCGCCGCCATCGACGCCGGCACGGTCTGGATCAACTGCTGGCTCCTGCGCGACCTCCGCGTCCCTTTCGGCGGCATGCGCGAGAGCGGCGTCGGACGCGAAGGCGGTGTAGAGTCGCTGCGCTTTTTCACCGAACCGAAGAACGTCTGCGTAAAACTGTGAAAAAACCAACCTTCTTCATCGTCGACGGCTCCAACAACGTCTACCGCTCCTACTTCGCCATCCGCGGTCTCACGAACTCCGCCGGCCTGGCCACGAACGCCGTCTACGGCTTCACGACCATGCTGCGGAAGATGCTCAAGGACCACGACCCGGACCTCGCGGCCGTGGCCTTCGACGTCAGCGGCGCCAAGACGCGCCACGAAGCGTTCGCCGACTACAAGAAAGACCGCCGGCCGATGCCCGACGACCTGGCCGTGCAGCTGCCCTTCGTCAACGAAGTCCTCGACGGCTTCGGCATTCCGGTCATCACCGTCGAGGATTGGGAGGCGGACGATCTCATCGGCTCGCTGGCCTGCGCCGCGCGCGACCGCGGCTACGACGTCGTCATCGCCACGTCCGACAAGGACTTCTTCCAGCTCGTCGGCGACGGCATCAAGCTCTATCACACCGGGCGTGAAGTTCTTTACGACGAAAAGGGCGTCGCCGAGGCGTTCGGCCTTCCGCCCGACAAAGTCGTCGACGTCATGGCCATCTGGGGCGACGCCATCGACAACATCCCCGGCGTTCCCGGCATCGGCGAGAAGGGCGCCAAGTCGCTGATCAGCGATTTCGGCTCGCTCGAGGGCGTCTACGAGAACCTCGACAAGGTCAAGCCCGCGCAGCGGAAAAAGCTCGAGGAGAACCGCGACAAGGCGTTCATGTCGCGCGACCTGGCCCGGATCAAGTGCGATCTCGCCGTCGACACGGAGTTCGACAAGTACAAGCGCCGCGATCCCGACCGCGCCAAGCTCCACGACGTCTTCTCCCGGCTCGAGTTCGCGTCGCTGATGCAGGAGTTCCTGCCGGAGGCGCCGCCGGTGGAGCGCGACTACCGCGTGGCCACGAGCACACAAGAGATCGCGTCGCTCGCGGGCGACGTCGCCGTCTGGTTCGAGGACGACCTCGGCCTTTCCCTCTCCGTCAAGCCGAACGAATCGCTCATCGTCCCCATCGGCCAGTTCGACGACGCCGTGAAGCAGTTCCTCGCCCAGGACCGCCTCTTCATCGCTCACGACGCCAAGCTCCAGCAGCGCCGCCTCGGCGCGGCCGGCTGGCCGGTGCCGCGCCGCTGGGCCGACACGATGATCATGTCGTACGTCATCAACCCCGGCCTGCCGAGCCACGAGTTCGCGAACGTGGCCCGCGACCGCCTGAAGCTCGACGTCGCCTCGCGCAAGGACGTGCAGAAGACCGCGCCGCTCTTCGCCGTCGACCACGAGATCGGCTCCTCGCCTGTCGCCCCGTACGTCACGTACCTCGGCGAAAAATCCGACATCGCCATCGCCCTGAAAACCGTCCTCGAGCCGGAGCTGCAGCGCGACCCGGCCCTGCAGAAGATCTACGAGACCATCGAGCTGCCGCTCATCCCCGTCCTTGCCCACATGGAGGACCGCGGCATCCGCGTCGACTGCGACCTGCTGCGGCAGATGTCGAACACGATGGCCGTGCAGCTCGCCGATCTGGAGACGCGCATCTACGCCGAGGCCGGGACGGAGTTCAACATCAACTCCCCGCAGCAGCTCGGGCACGTGCTCTTCGAGAAGCTGCAGTACCCCGTCATCAAGAAGACGAAGGGGACGAAGGCGTGGTCGACGTCGATGGACGTGCTGCAGGAGCTCGCCAGCCACGGCTTCCCCGTCCCGCAGCTCATCCTCCAGCACCGCGAGCTGCACAAG
>JBKOUP010000425.1:0-18327 GCA_046723495.1 Acidobacteriota bacterium | reverse complement strand
GGAGAGCGCGCTGGCCAGCGCGCCCGCCAGAACGATCAGCGCGGCGCGGTCCGCGCCCCAGATCGCCGCGGCGGCCAGGCCGCAGACGATGGCCACGCCGCCGTTGCGCGGCGTCGGCATCCGGTGCGAGCTCCGCTCATTGGGGACGTCGAGCGCGCCGCGACGCCTCGCCCAGCCGCGCAGCAGCGGCGTGAGAACCAGAGAGATGAGGAACGCCGCCGCGCACGGGAGGAGGATGACCATCGATCAAAAGGATAAGCGAGCGCGACCGCTCTTTTTTTTCACGCCGTGCAACTCAGAACGTTATGATAACTGACGGCTCTCATAATAAGTGGATAACCCTAAGTCTCAACCTCACGTCTTCGAGACCTTCCTGCTCCGAGTCGCGGGCGGACGCGTGGCCATTCTCTTCGTCTTCCACGCCCTCGTCTTCGCGGCCTGCTATTCGTTCGCCTATTTGGTGCGCTTCGAGTTCGCCATCCCGCCCGAGTGGACGCTGACGTTCCAGTCGAGCCTGCCGGTCGTGGTCGGGCTGCAGTTGCTCATCGGCGTGGTCTTCGGCTTCTATCGCGGCTGGTGGCGCTACGTCGGCATCGGCGACGTGATCCGGCTTGTCTTCGGATTGAGCAGCGCCCTGGCCGTGCTGCTCGCGCTCTGGTACGTCGCCGCGCCGCTGCGCATCGACCAGCGCTTTGCGCATTCGCCGCGCGGGGTTCTGCTGATCGACTGGGCTTTCGCCCTCCTCTCGCTCTTCGGCACGCGGGTGCTGATCCGCGTCGGGCGGGACCGCTTCCGGACGAGCGAGTCCGTCGAGGAGCGCAAGCGCGTGCTGATCATCGGGGCCGGCGACGCCGGCGAAACTCTGGCGCGCGAGATCGAGCACCGCCCGCAGCTGGGGATGAAAGTCGTCGGCTTCGTCGATGACCAGCGCGCCAAGTGGGGCTCGCACATCCGCGGCATCAAGGTCTCCGGCCCGATCGCCAACGCCGGCGTGATCGCCGACGAGACGGCCGCCGACGAGGTCCTGCTGGCCATTCCCAGCGCCAGCGGCAAGCGCATCCGCGACATCATCCACCAGCTCTCCGCCGCGGACCTGCCGTTCAAGACCATGCCCGGAATCGATCAACTCGTCAGCGGGAAGGTGCAGGTCTCGCAGCTCCGCCCCGTCAACGTCGAGGACCTTCTCCGCCGCGGCCAGATCCATCTGCCGGGCGACCCGGTGCGCGAGCTCTTCAAAGGGAAGCGCGTCCTGATCACCGGCGCCGGCGGCACGATCGGCTCCGAATTGGCCTCGCAGGTTCTGCAGTTCGAGCCGGAGAGCATCGTCCTCGTGGAGCGGTCGGAGTTCGCCTTGTACGAGGTGCGGAAAAGCCTCTCCCGCGACGCGGCCTGGATGAAGGCGAAGATCACCACGAACCTCGCCGACATCCGCGACACCGCGACCATCGACGCCCTGCTGGTGCGCGAGCAACCGCACATCGTCCTTCACTCCGCCGCGCACAAGCACGTCCCGCTGGGCGAAGAGAACCCGGCCGAGTACCTCCGCAACAACACCTTCGCCACGCGCGAGCTCGCGGAGCTCTGCCTCAAGCGCGGCGTCCGGCGCTTCGTCTTCATCTCCACCGACAAAGCCATCAACCCCACGAGCGTGATGGGGGCGACGAAGCGCGCCGCGGAGATTCTCCTGCTCGACGCGGTGCGGGAGACGCCGATGAAGATGACCATCGTCCGCTTCGGCAACGTGATCGGCTCCTCGGGCAGCGTGATTCCGCTGTTCATCGAGCAGATCGCCGCCGACGGCCCGGTGACGGTGACGCATCCCGACGTCACGCGCTACTTCATCCGCACCTCCGAGGCCATCTCGCTCGTCCTGCAGGCGGCGACCCTCGGCGACGCCGGGCGCGTCTTCATGCTCGACATGGGAGAGCCTCTGAAGATCGTCGACCTGGCCCGCGACCTCATCCGCCTCTCCAACCACGGCGCCGACGACATCCCCATCATCTTCACCGGTCTCCGCCCCGGCGAGAAGCTCTTCGAGGAGCTGCGCATGGAAGGAGAATCGATCCACCCGACCGTGCATCCGCAGATCGTCATCACCGCGGCGCCGCAGCCCGACCCGCGCCGCGTGGCGCTGTGGCTGGCCCGCGCCACGACGGCCGCGCTCGACGAGGACGACACCACGCGCCGCCTCCTCGGCGAGCTGGTGACCGAGTACACCGTCGCCGCCGGCGAGCCGCCGCTACCAACGCCAGCGTTGCAGTCCAGCCCCGCGCTCACCTAAATGGAGCAGGCGAAGGCGGCAAACGTCGTAAGGCCGAGAGCGCGGCCGCTCTCCGAGGAGAAGGCCGCCGTGCATCCGGACGCGGCGCGCGTCGAGCGGGCCGCGACGTGGACTCCCGTCGCCGCGATTCTCATCGCCGGCGGGCTGCTGATCCCGCTCGTCGTCTCCGTCGGCGGGGAAGACCCATTTCGCTTCCCGAAGGATCTTGCCCTGCGCGCGGAAGTCATTCTCCTCTCCGCCGCGCTCGTCCTCGGCTGGATCTACGGGCGTCTCGAGCCGTTGCGCGCGGCCCTGCGGGGGCGATGGCTGCTCCTCACCGCTCTGCTGTGCGCTTGGACCGTCGTCTGCGCGCTGGCGTCGGCGACTCGTCCGGTCAGCGTTGCGCCGGCGATCCGCGTGCTGGAGTTCGCGCTGCTGTTCGTCGTGACGGTCGTCTCCATGCGCGCGCTTCCGCCGTGGATCGCAGGCGTCATCGTTCCGCCCGCCGTCATCAACGCGGCCGTCTACATCCTGCAGGAGTTGGAGCTCTGGACGCCGTTCGACACGAGCATGGCGCCGGAGAAGCACCTGACCCGCACGGCGCTGATGGGAAATCCGAACTACGTCGGGAGCTACCTCGTGGCGCCGGCCGTGGTGGCGTTGGCGCTGGCGCTGACGCAGCGCCGCGGCAGGGTCGCGTGGGCGGCCGCGGCGGCGTTCCTGACCATCGCCACGTTCATGACTCACACCGTCGGCGCGATCCTGCCCCTCATCGTCGCGTTTCCGGTGATGGTCGCCCTGCATCTGCGCTCGGTGCGCATGATCGTCATCGGCGCGGTGGCGGCGCTGATCGCCGCGGCGGCCGCGTTCGTGGCCTATCCGCCGCTTCACCATCGCGTCGACGTCATGCGCGACGCGCTGAAGCAACGAGATTTCGAAAAGCTTTCGGCGGCGCGGGCCATGCCCTTTCTCAGCGCCGCGGAGATGGTGCGCGATCATCCGCTGACCGGCGTCGGGCCGGGCGGCTTCGCCTACAACTACTTCGACTACAAGTTGCGCATCCAGGAGCGGCACCGTTCGATGTTCGGCTTCAGCGGCGCCGCGCCGGAGAACTTCGGCGAAGTGCACAACGACCATCTGCAGATCGCATCGGAAACGGGCCTTCCCGGCTACGCGCTGTTCGTCGCAGCACTCGTGCTCCTGGCCTCGGCGAGCTGGCAGAAAACCGCGACGCCGGCGCTGACGCGCGTCCTGGCCCTGCCGCTGGCCGTTTCCTTCGCCGTTCTGGCGCTCTCGCAGTTCCCGCTGGAGCTCGTCGCGGCGACGCATGCGTATCTCTGGGCCGCCGCGGCGGTCGTGGCACAGAGGACGTCGTGAGGGTGCTTCGCGGCGCCGCCTCGCTCTTGGTCGTCACCGCCGCCGGCTGCGCGCTCTATCTTTTTTGTGTGCTCCCCTACCGCTGCAACGTCCTGAAGAAGGCGCAGCTCGGCGCGACCCAATTCGCCTTCGACCACGCCCAAGCACCGTCCGGCCGCCTCGCCGCGCGGCGGGCCATCGACGCCTTCGCTCCCTGCCTGAACGCGCTCTGCCGCGACGTCTCGCTCGACATGCTCGCCGCGGCGAACGCTCGTGTCCTCGGCCGAGCGGACGAGGCCGCCGATCTCTACCTCGACGCCTTGAGGCGCGACGTACGGCCCGAGATCTACCTGAATCTCGCGGAGGTCGAGCTGCAACTCGGCAACCGCAAGGCCGCGCGCGAGCACGCGCTGCGGGCGGCGCTCTTCAACGTGGCCATGCTCGCCAACATCGACGACGGCCTGCTGCGCGACGAGACCGCGACCGCCGTCATCGCCCTTCACCCGGAAAAGACGGCCGAGATCCGGGTTTTCCAGACTTACATCCGGCAGCCTTGAGCCGGAACGGCCCGCCGGCCATTTGGACCAAGACTCCTTTAAAGAACTGAGGTATACTCCGCCGCATCCAGTCCGAAACAACGTTAGGAGGAGTCCCGATGAAGAAGACGTCTCTGGTTTTTCTTTTGACCATGGGCATCGCCACTCTCGCCAGTGCGCAGGCCACGCGCACATGGGTCTCGGGCGTCGGCGATGACGTGAATCCTTGTAGCCGCACGGCACCGTGCAAAACCTTTGCGGGCGCGATCTCGAAGACCGCCAGCCCCGGCATCATCAACTGCCTCGATCCGGGTGGATTCGGCGCCGTGACGATCACGAAGTCGATCACCATCGACTGCACCGGGACCATGGGCAGCGTCCTTTCCTCGGGCGTTCAGGGCGTCGTCATCAACGCGCTCTCGACAGACAAGGTCGTGCTTCGGGCCATCGACATCAACGGCGCCGGCACGACACTCGGCACGAACGGCGTCAACTACATCCAGGCCGCGTCGGTGGCGCTGTACGACGTCAATATCGCCAACTACTCGAGCAACGCCGTAACCGTGACCTCCACCGTGGCGGGCGGCCACAAGCTCCACATGACGAGCTGCCAGGTGCTGAACAGCAACCGCGGCGTGAACCTCGCGCCGACAGCGCCGGCGACGGTCGATGCCGACATCGATGGCTCGACCTTCGATAACCTCACTCCGGGCGCGGGCATCGACGTCGTCTCCGCCAGCTGCACGGCGACGGTCCACGATTCGACGCTGACGCACAGCGCCGTCGGCCTGCAGGTCCAGAATGCGACCGGCTCGGCGTCTCTCAACAACTGCATGGTCTCCCACAACGGGACGGGCATCTTCGGCGCCTCGGAAATCCGCCTGAACAATTGCTCGATCACGAACAACACGACCGGTGTCTCCGGCACCACGCGTGGGTTCCAGAGCAACATGATCATCGGCAACGGCGGCGGCAATGCGGTGACGACGAGCGTCATCGGCCAGTAACCTCGATTCCCGATGTCTTTCCGGGGCCGGTCATCGCGACCGGCCCTTTTTTATCCGGCCATTCCCTGCTCGATGAGCTCTCCGGCCTGCTGCAGGCGGTGACCGATGCGGTGATCGCGCATGGCCCGGCGGTATCCGTTGCGGGCGATCTCGATCCGCTCGTCGTCGTGGCTCAGATAGTGGCGGATCTTGTCGATCATCTCGTCCACGTTGCCATAACCGACGATCTCGCGGCCCTCCTCGAAGAAGGCGTCGAGGTGCCTTCCGCCGTCCGAGATCTGCATCACGCCGTTGGCCGGCAGCTCAAACAGGCGGTAGCTGCCCACGGTGTAGTCGCCGCGGTTGTGGACGTTGAATCCGATCTTGGCGCGCTGATAGAGCTCGATGTACTGGCGCCCGGGCACCAGTGGGCCCTTGACCCATCCCGGCCATCCGTACTTGACGTTGAAATACGCGTTGTAGCGGAAGGCGAACCCGTGCATCACCACGCGCTTCCCCAGCGCCTTCTTGACCTTGGCGAATGCCGGGAACTTGTTGCGGTACGGAAAGCCGATGAACGCCACGTCGATGTCGCGCGGCCGGGCGAAGAGAGACTCTTCGGTCTGGGACTGATCGAACATCGCGTCGAAGACGGCGAACGGCCAGAAGTCCGCGCGCCTGGCGCCGACGTAAAAGAGCTTCTCGCGCATGTCCAGATCGGCGCTGTAGGCGGGGCTGTGATACAGCACATGGTCGTACGCGTGCACGTAGGCGAAGTCGCGATCGTAGGCAGCCAGCGGGCCGTCCGATGTCCGCAGCACCTTGTAGATGTCGAACGTGCGCAGCCAGTCCGGGTGATACGGGAAGCAGTTGTCGGCGATCAGGGCCTTCGCCCCTTCGCGGGCGGCGAGCTGCTTGACATCGTCGTACATCCGCATCAGCCCGGGATGACGCTCGTAATACGTGTTGTCCAGCAGCTGCGCGCGCACATAGGACTGGTAGGGAACGTACGGCCCGTGATTGAACGGAATGAAGCGATACCGATCGTTGGATACGGCGGCGATCTCGGCCGTCCAGAACTCCGCCTCCGCACCGCTCTTGTTGAACGAATAGATGATCGTGAGCGTCATTGAATCGGTGGACCGCCCGCCGACGGAACGGCGAGCACGTTGAATGTCACGGTGAGCTCCGTGTCGTGGCGCGGGAGCCGGTCGCGCATCGCCTCGATGGTCATCTCCCGGCCTCCCTTCAACTCCAGGAATCGGTAGCCCCATTCCGCCAGGAGGCGATAGGGATTGCGCGAGGGGTCGTCGAAATTCGGCCCGGCCGCTTCCATCAGCATCACCGGCATGTGGCGCATGATGGTCCCCTGTGCCCCGCCGATGAACGGAAACTCGTGGCCGTCGATGTCGATCTTCATCAAATCGACGCGGCCGACGCGGTGCTCTTCACACCAGGCGTCGAGCCGCTCGAAGGCGACCGTGCTTTCGCCGTCCTTGCGCTTCCCGTCCGTCGGCCAGCTCGAACGGAAATTCACGCGATGGGGGCCCTCGCGGTGATCCGCCAGGGCCAGCTTCACCGCTTCGATTTGAGGCAGGTCGTTCAGGGCAATGTTCCTGGCCAGTTTCGCGAATGCGTAGTCGGTCGGCTCAAAGGCAATGACCCGTCCTTCTTTTCCGGCCAGCTTTGCAAACAACAGCGTATGCGCTCCGATGTTGGCTCCGACGTCGATGACCGTCGCCCCGGGGCGCGTATACCGGTGAATGGCGGCCGTGACTTCCGGTTCGTACTGACGCAGATAAATGCTTAGATCGATGGTCTCGCCGAGATCGAGATCGAACCATAGGCCGTCGATGGCCGTCACGGTGTGCCGGCGCCTCACCATCCGGGCAAACGCGTTGAATGCCAGCGTGCGCACCACCCGCGATGGCATGGCTCGATAACACGTCCGCGCGAGCGCGATCAAAGCACGGTTCAATGTCTCAAGGCTCCGGCGCCGCCATCGAGCGGCGCGGCCGAACCGCAGACGTCAAGATCCTCACCGCCGCCGGGATCGTCCATCCCGCGGCGATGCCGACGAGCATCGCGACCGCCGGAAGGGCGAAGCGCATCTCTTTCCAGCGGAACTCGAGCACGGCGTTGGAGAAGACCACGAATGCGGCCAGGAAAAGCGTGGCCAGGACGGGCATCGCCGTTCGGAACGTCCATCCGCTCCACACGCCGACCATGATCGCGGCGAGAAATCCGATGATGATAACGGCGACAAACAGGCCCTGTACGGAAGGAGACCGCGATGCCGCCGAGAAGAGTTGGTAGCCCGCGCTCCACACGAACGGATTGCTGTAGCGGTACGGGAGGGAGTGGTTGGCCCCCTGCACGAGGTGCAGCCGTCCATCGTTCTGATGAATGACCTGCTCGCAATACTGCCCTACGTTGTCCTCGGTCGGGAAGTGAGGATAGGCCGTCGGATCGCGAAGCGCCGTCATGGTCATGCTCGCCGTCGAGGCGATGAACTGCCGCGGGCTGTGCATCACGCTTTCGACGAATACCTTCGTTCCCAGATCGTCGCTCTCCTTCAAACCGACGAACCAGGAGATCGGAATGGACGAGACGCCGAGGTTGAACTTCGCATGGAGGGGATGGGCGCGAAGAATGGCGTCCAATCTGGCGTCATCGGCGCCGAGGATGTCGCGGGCGATGGCCCGATACGGTGCGCGCACCGTCTCCGATACGGCGTTCACGTTTTCGAACGGGCCGATCGACGCCCCGTCGTAATTGAGCGGCAGCACGGCGCTCAGGGCCAGCCAGCGCTTTGTGGCGATGCCCTGTGGGTACGGCAGTTTCCCGTTATAGACCTCGTGGAGCCTTGCCATGAAGACCCAGGAGTGATCGTAGGAGAGGTCGGCGGTACCGGTCCTGGGACGATGGTACAAGCCGACGAACGCCGCGTAATTGAGGAGCGCGAAGCCCCCCGCGACGGCCAGCAGCCGCGCGCGCGCGGCCCACGGCAACTTCTCCACGGCAAGGACGATGACCAATACCGGCAGTACGAGCAGGGCGTTGAATTTCACCAGATAGGACCAGGTGAACGCACCGAATGCGGCCGTGTACCAGAACGCCTTCTGCGCGAACGTACCGGACCGCCACGCCAAGACCGCGAAGGCGATGGTGAGCAGGAAGAGGTCGCCCTGCAGCCACTCCGGATAGACGGCCGAGACCACGGCCATGCCCTGCAAACTGAGACCGGCAATGAGCGTCGCAATGACGGCGACGGCGCGGTTATACGCGCGCGACAGCACGATCATGAAAAACGCCACGCAGAGCAGATCGAAGGCGTGCTGCGCCCAGAGCAGGACGTTGTTGAAGCCGTTCGGGTGCCGGTTGGCCGCGTCCGCAATCCATTGGATGCTCAATGGAAGTCCGGCCAGGAACGGATAGCCCGGCGCCGCGCAGAGATTGGAACGGCGCAGCTTCAGAAGGTAGACGTAGCCCGGCGTGTCTCCGCCGAGATCATTGAGCGGGAACGTGTGGATGAACAGAAGATGTCCGGCCACCACGCATGCAAAGGCCAGCCATGGAAGGAGCATACTGCGCCTCGCTTCGGCGGCCGGCGCCGGCGCCGCCCCTTCCTCGATTTGCGGCGCTCGCCGATAGTCTCCCCGCGAGAGCAATTTCTCCAGCAGCACGTACAGAACGATGAATAGATATCGGCTGCCCATCTCCCGGATGCGCAGCTTCGAGACCCCGGTCAACCGCCCGAACCACCGGATCGGCGTAACGGCGGACGAATAGCCGCGCACAATGGCTTTGAGCGGCAGCTCCACGGTGATGTTGAAATGGTGCGAGAGAATCGGGCGGATGCCGTCGATGGTCGTCCTTCGATACGCCTTGAAGGCGTTCGTGACGTCGTTATAGGAGAGTCCGAACAGGAGCCGTATGAACAGGTTTGCCAGCCGGTTCAGGATCAGCTTATGAAACGGATAGTTGACGACTTTCGCGCCTCTGACGAAGCGCGAGCCGAACGCACAATCGGCGCCGGCGGAGAGAGCGCGGTAGTAGGCGACGATGTCCTGCGGGTCGTCCGAGGAGTCGGCCATGACGAAGCAGACGGCGTCGCCGCGGTATTCGTCGAGGCCCGTGTGCAGGGCGTTTCCGAATCCGGGCGCCCGCAGGTTCGATACGACGCGCAATGACGCGTACTTCGATTGCAACCACTCCAGGATCTCGCTCGTACCGTCCGTGCTGTGGTCATTGACCACGAGGATCTCGTGCGGAATGTCCGCCTCGGTCAGGGTCTTGTCGACCGTGTCGATGGTGCGGCGCAGATTCCCTTCTTCGTCGTGCGCCGGAATGACGACGGAGAGGAGCATCTTCGTCATTGGACGGGAGCCTCGACGATGATGAAAGACTGCTGGCCGAAAAATCGCCAAAGCAGAGGAAACGAGAGATAGACGCGCAGGAGCATCAGGGAATTGGGCAATCGTCCTTTCGTCGTGAATGGGAGGAAGCGCCGGACGACGCGGACGACGGCAAAGCCGGCGGCTTCCGCCGCTTCGACGACGCTACGGTCGTCCAGCGGCGTGATGTGATCGAAAAACATCCAGTAGTCGCGATAGCAATAACGGATGTTCGGCTGAAGGATCAGAAGCCGTCCACCCTTCCTGAGCACGCGCCTGATCTCTTTCAGCGTCTCGAGAATGTCTGCCCGCGTCAGGTGCTCGAAAAAATTGCTGGCAAAGGCGACGTCGACGCTCCCGGCGTCGATGCCGTCCATCGTCGTCGACGGCGCCGTCAGGACCTCCACGCCGGGCGCGGCAAATTTGGGTGTGTCGCTGCTCAGATCGACGGCGATCTTCCGGCGGGCGGCAATGTTGTTGATGAATTCGCAATGTCCGGCGCCGACTTCGAGCACGGTCGCGTCCGCCGTGACATGGCGCTGGAAAAACCGCTCACACAAGATCTTCCACATCGAATCGCGGAACGCATCGTCGCCGGCAAAGCGCCGCTGGTATGTGGCCGCGAGGTCGAGATTCATTGTCAGAACGGGTCATTATACCGAGTGCGCCACGGCCTCTCGCACGTTCTCCGGCGCGCCCACTCCGGCGATCGAGCTCAGCTTTTCTCCCCGCAGCACCGCGCTGGTCGAGTACGTCTGCACGGTACGGATGCCGGAAACGGGCGCGATCAGCCAACGCGGCAATGAGATGACCCGCGGTTTCGCCGGGCGCGAAGCGGCGAGGGCGGCGATGATCTCGTGAATCGTGAGCGTCTCGCCGGCGACGTTGAAGATCTCGCCGTTGCAGGCCTGCTGCCGGGCGGCCACGGCGCGAATGGCGGCCACGGCGTGCGCGACCGGCACCATGCTCTTGCGCTGCGCGCCGCGGGCAATCTCGATCGCCCATCCGCGCCGGACCATGGCTGCCAGGCGCGCCAGATTGCCCGGCGCGCCGGGGCCGAAGATCATCGCCGGGCGCAGCACGCACCCGCGCACGGCGCCCGCGCGGACGCGCGCCAGGAGCCGCCGCTCCGCCTCGAGCTTGGAGCGGCCGTACGGCGTGGTCGGCCGGCATGGCGCGAGCTCGTCGAGGGGCGCCTCGCTTCGTCCGTAAACGTTGGCCGTGCTCACGAAAACGATGAAAGCGTCCGGACTCTCCGCGGCGACGGCGTCAACGACGGTCTGCGTTCCGTCGACGTTGACCGACCAGCACTCCCGTGCCGCGTCCGCGCCGCCGCCGCGGCGATGGACGTAGGCGGCCAGGTGCACCACCACGCTCGCTCCTCGGACGAGCGCGCGCACGGCGTCGGGATCGCGGACGTCGCCAGCGATCTCCGCACCGCCGCGAGCCAGGCCGCGCGACGGAATCGACGACGCGGCCAGGTCGGCGCGCAGCGCGCGGCCGAGGTATCCGGTCGCGCCGATGACGGCCCAGAAATCGGCTGTCATGGCGACGTGTTCAAGGTGGCGCGAATGCCCGCCCTATCGATCTGCATGGTCTCGCTCAACTGCCGGCGGGTCGTCGAGGACTGCCTCGTGTCGCTGCGCCGGAGCAGCTTTCGCGATTACGAGATCATCGTCGCCGACAACGGCTCGCAGGACGGCACGCTCGAGTTCCTCCGCGCGCAGCCCGACGTCCGCCTCATCGAGAACGGCTACAACGCCGGCTTCACCAAGGGGACGAACCAGGCCATTGCCGCCGGCTCCGGCCGATACGTCCTCTGGCTCAACACCGACACGATTCTGCGCGAAGACTCGCTCCAGCAGTTGATCGACTTCCTCGAGAAGCATCCGCGCGCCGGCGTGGTCGGTCCGCGCGTCTTGAATGCCGACGGCAGTTTTCAACCGCAGTGCAAGCGCGGCCTGCCGACGCCGTTCGCGTCGTTCTGCTACGCGTTCAGGCTCGACCGCATCTGGCCCGACAAGGCCTCGGTGTCGCAATATCTTCTCCGCTCCATCCCCGAGGACCGCAGCAGCATCGTCGGCTCCGTCTCCGGCTGCTGCCTGATGACGCGGCGAGAGACGATCGAAGCGGTCGGCCAGCTGGACGAGGCCATGTTCGGATTCGGCGAAGACGTCGACTGGTGCACGCGCGCGGCCAAGGCGGGATGGGAAGTCTGGTATTACCCCGCCAGCGTGATCGTGCACCTCAAAGGCCAGGGCGGCGCGCATTCTCATCCCTACCACAAGATCTGGGGCATGCATCAGTGCATGTGGCTTTTCTACCGGAAACATCTGAAGAGCGAATACGGTCCGCTGACGACGGCCGTCGTCGCCACCGGCATTGGCGCGAGCCTCACCGCTTCGACGGCGATGACCTGGCTGCGCCGAGCGATCGTTCGTAAAGATCGATCAGCCGGTCGGTGACGACGTCCCACGAAAAGCGCTGAACCGCCAGCTCCCGGCCGGCGGCGCCCATGCGTCGGAGGCGGTCGCGATCGCCCGCCAGCCGGCGCAGTGCTTCCGCCATCGCCGCGGCATCCTTCGGCACGGTGATGCCGGCGCCCTCGCGCTCCGCTTCCGGGAAATTGCATTGCGGCGAGACCATCACCGCCGTCGAGTGCGCCAGCGCCTCCAGGATCGACATCGACAACCCCTCCCCTTCCGACGGGAGGCTGAAGAGGTCGGCGCGGTGGAGAAGGTCGGATTTCACGCTCCCGGTGATCGCGCCGGTGAACAGCATGCGATCCGAAAAGCCGCCGCGCTCGGCGATCGGACGCCAGCGACGCTCGGCATCGCATTCGTCGACACCGGCGAGCACGAGGTAGAGATCGGGCATCTCGCGCTGGACCGCCGCGAAGGCGCCGGCCAACTCGTCGACACCCTTCCAAGGATGAAGACGCGCCAGAAAGAGGATGACGGTGGCCTCGGCCGGAATGCCGTGTCGGGCCTCGACGCGCGCGGCCGCCTCGGCGTCGGGCGCGGGGACGTCGACGCCGTTCGGAATGACTTCGCACACCGTCTCCGGCACCAGCGCGCGAAAGGCTTCGCGCTCGGCCTCGGTCAAGGCCACGAGCGCCGCGGCGCGCCGCATGATCGGCTTCTCGACGAGCGCGATGTAGATCGCTTTTTTCCCGCGGCGGCGGCTGAGATGCGACGGAAGGTAGACGCCGCGCTGGTGGTACAGCAACGGTTTGCCATGACGCAGCGCCGCGCGCGACGCCGCGTACGTCGGATAGACGAACGGCATGTGCGTGTGCACGACGTCGAAGCCCGGCACGAGCTCGTCGAGCGCCGCCTTCATTCCCGCCGCGTACGTGTAGCCCATGGAGCGGGAGAGATACGGCACGAACGGCAGCCACTTGCGCAGCGGTTCGGTGCGGCCGTAGTAGCGGACGGTCACGCCGTCGACGGCGACGGGCCGGCCGAGGGGGACGTCGACGTCCTCGTCGAGGTTCGCGTTCGTCGTGACGACTTCGACTTCGTGTCCGTGCGCCACCAGCCGCTCCGCGGCGGCCGAGACCGAGGCGATCGGCCCGCCCATGCGGTACGCCGGTTTGTACGCCGGGGTCACGTAGAGGATGCGCATCAGCGCGTTCCCCGCGCGATGAGCTGTCCACTGCGGAACACGGTCACGTCGCGCAAGCAGGCCTCGCGGGCCCAGGAGCGCAGCGTCTCCGCCGATTGCGGCGTGTCATACGCGGGGCCGAACATGTCGAACGTGTCCAGAATCGCCCATTCGCGAACCTGCTCGCGGCTCAAGGAAGGAAATGCCGGACGGTGATTGACGACCGGCACGGCGTAGCGAAGCTTGCGTCCCAGGAGCGGGATCCGGCTCAGAACGTCGCTGACCGGCAGCAGGAACGGGACGAGCCGCTCGATCCAGCGAAAGAGCCGTTGCGCGTTGACGCGCCTGGTGAGCGGGCGAAGCCAGTACTTCGGCCAAAGCGCGTTGAGGCGCAACTTCGGGTAGACGTCGACGGCCAGCGTCCCCCCCTCTTTCAATTGCGCCGGCAACGCGAGGAATGCCCGCTTGACGTCGGGGGTGTGCTGCAAGACGCCGAGGCAGTAGACGGCGTCGAACTCGGCGGGGCGAAACGGCAACGCGTAGACATCGGCTTGCACGACGTCGAGGCGAGGGTGAGGACCGAGGTTGTCGAAGCATGCGTCAACGGCCGAGGAATAGTCGACGGCGACGACGCGCGCGCCGGCCGAGAGCGCCACCTCGGCGAATCGCCCCGCGCCGCAGCCGACGTCGAGCACGCGCTTGCCCGCCAAGTCGTCCGCCGTCCAGCCGCCCGAGAGCAGGAGCCGCTCGCGCGAGATCGGCACGCCGCTGTGGCTGTCGAGCTGCGTCCGCCGGAAGCGATTCCACTGGAAGCCGAAGTTGCCGGCGTAGTTCTCCGGCGGGACGAAGCGCGGCACGAAGCCGACGATCGGATAGACGCTCGCGCAGCCGCTGCACGTCAATGTTCCGCTGGCGATCTCGCCGCGCTCGCTCTGCGCGCCGGAGAGGGCGAGCGCGCCGCGGCATCGCGGGCAGGCCAGGATCTGCAGGAGGTCGATGTTCATTCGCCGGGTCAGAACGACGGCCGATACTCGCGGCGCCACAACTCGAAGATGAAGAGCGCAAAGAGCCGGTGCGAATTCACCAGGCCGAGCTCCTGCCCGGCGATCAACGACTGGATGGCGCCCTGATCGAAGAGGGCCGGATCGATCTCCGCCAGTACCTGGCGCATGAACCGTCCCCAGTCGCCGCGAAACCAGGTGCCGAGCGGGATGGAGAATCCCTGCTTGCGGGTGACGTCGAACTGCGGCGGGAGCACGCGCCGAGCGAGCTTCCGCAGCAGGACTTTGCGCTGCCCCTTCCAGGCGCGCAGGCGGTCCGGCACGCGGCCGAAGGCGAATTCGATGATGCGCGGATCGAGCAGCGGAGCGCGGACTTCGAGCGAGGTGAGCATGCTGGCGCGATCCACTTTCACCAGGATGTCGTCGACCATGTACGTGCGGAAGTCCATGGCCATGGCCCGCTGCACGGCGTTGTCGCCGATGGCCAGCGGCATCTTGGCGCGCTCCGCGGACTCGTCGACGGCGATGCCGGACGGCGCCAGCAGCCGGCGCCGGGCGCCGACGTCGAAGTAGAGGTTCGCGTGGGCGAGGCTCCAGTCGACGTCGCCGGCGCTTCCGATCAGATAGCTGCGTCCGCGAACGCCCGACGGCAGCGCCCGGCCGACGCCGCTGGCCATCCTGCGCATCGGCGCCGGGATGAAACGGCGGATCATGTCCTGCCGCCGCGCCCATTCATAGTGGAAGTAGCCGCCGAACAACTCGTCGCCGCCGTCGCCGCCGAGCGCCACCGTGGCTTCGCGGCGGATGGCCTGCGAGACCAGGAACGTCGGCACCATCGACGAATCGGCCATCGGCTCGTCGTACTGCCGCGCCAGCTCCGGCAACAGATCGACGGTCACGGCGCCGGCCGCGATCTCGCTGTGCTCGGTGCCGAAATGCGAGGCGATCTGCCGCGCGTACGGCGATTCGTCCGACAGGCCGTGTCCGGGAAAGGAGATGTTGAAGGTGCGCACCGGCTTCGACGACACGCGCGCCGCCATGGCCGTGACCAAGCTCGAGTCGACGCCGCCGCTGAGCAGGATTCCGACCGGAACGTCGGCGATCAGCCGCAGCCGGACGGAATCGAGGAGCAGCCGCTCCATCTCATCGATCAGCTCTTCGTCGCCGGGAACGTGTCCGTCGACCGGCTGCGGCAGGCTCCAGTACGGCCACACGCGGAGATCGCCGCCGCGGAGGTCGTACGTCAATGCACAGCCCTGCGGCAACTTGTGAACGCCCTTGAAAATGCAGCGGTCGCGCGGGATGTAGCCAAAGGCCAGGTATTCGTTCAACGCCAGCGGATCGACGACGCGCTCGAACGCGGGGTCCTTCATCATCGCCTTCAGCTCCGAGGCGAAGACGAAGACGCCGCCGGCGCGGCGATAGAACAGCGGCTTTTCGCCGGCGCGATCGCGGGCCAGGAAAAGGCGCTCGCGATCGAGATCGTAAAGAGCGAAGGCGAACATGCCGTTCAGCTTCTTCACGCCGTCGAGGCCCCACTGCCGATACGCTTCCAGGATGACTTCCGTGTCGGTGGCCGTGCGGAAGGAGTGGCCGAGCGCGCGCAGCTCCTCGCGCAGCTCGAGATAGTTGTAGATCTCGCCGTTGAAGATGATCCAGAGCCGCCCGCTCTGGTCGGTCATCGGCTGGTGGCCCGCCGGCGAGAGATCGATGATCGACAGGCGGCGATGGCCGAGGGCCACTCGCCGGTCCGGCGAGCTCCAGACGCCGTCGTCGTCGGGGCCGCGATGCCGCACCGTGTCCGCCATGGTCTGACCCAGGCCGGGATCGGCGCCGTTGCCGTCGGTGCGGACGATGCCGCAGATTCCACACATCAGTTCGTTCTCCGGGCGACGCTGCTGAAGACATCGAGATATCGCGCGGCGATGTCGTCGGCCGACCGCGCGCCGATGGCCGCGCGGGCCCGCTCGGCGCGGCGGCGCCGTTCGTCGGCGCCGGCCAGGGCGGCGATCAAGCCCGCGGCGATCGACTCCGCCGAATTCGGGTCCACCAGCCAAGCCGACTGCTCGCTCAAAAGCGCGCGGTGCGCAGGAATGTCGGAGACGACGAGCGGCGCGCCGGCGGCCATGGCCTCGAGCACCACGTTGGGATTGCCTTCGAAGGCGCTCGCGGACACGACCACCGCGGCGCGCTTCATCCACGACCAGACGTCCGGCACGGCGCCGAGGAACAGCGTCCGATCGGCGATGCCGAGGGCGGCCGCCTTCCGCTCCGCGGCCGCGCGAAGCGGTCCGTCTCCGCAGAAGACGGCCCGGACGGCGCGACCGGAGAAAACGACGGCCAGCGATTCCAGGAGACGGTCGAGATTTTTCTCGGCGCTGAAGCGGCCGGCGCACAGGATGATTTCTCCGTCGGCGGCGGCGCTGCCGGCGCGCTCGATCTCCTCCACCGGGACGATGTTCGGAATCACGTGGATGCGCGCCTCGTCGACGAACTGCCGCCAATATTCGCGTCCGACCTCGGCGTTCGCCACGATGGCGTTGGCGCGCTTTCCGACCCGGACGCGCACGGCGTGCAGCGCGCTCGACGGATACGCCGCTGCCCCGCTGCGCTCGCAAAGAACCCACGGAACACCGGCCATGCGGCAGGCCAGACCGGCCACGATGTCCATCTGCGTGAGCGCGGTGGTGACCACGTCGGGGCGGAGGCGCCGCAACAACGGCACGAGGCGCGGGATGAGGGTCACGTCGTATTTGCCGAAGGGACGGAGACGATGCATGGTTGCGCCGGTGCCGGCCAGACGCGCGTCGCATTCGCCGGCGAACGCCGTCACCACGTGCACGTCCGCGTGTCTGCCGATCAGACCGGAGGCGAGCCGCACCAACTGCAGTTCCGTACCGCCCAAGCCCATCCTCCAGATGCAGTGAACGATGCGCATGCTCGTCAGGCCAGGCGGCGAGAGCGGAGCACGAAGTTGTAGCTGATCGGCCAGTCCGGATTGCGGTAGTGGCGCAGGACGTCGAACTGCGCGGACAGGCGCGCGAGCACGTCCCGCTTCCGGAATCCGCGCATCCCCAGCTCCCAGAAATGTTGGCCGCTCATGTATCGCGGCGTGATGCCGTCGGGCTTGTGCAGGTAGTTGAAGATGTCGGCGGTGACGGAGAGGTCGAGATCGCGGAAGCCGGGGGCAAGGCGGAGCTGAATCTTCCGGCCATGCACCGGCAAATAGACGATGGCGTAACGAGCGACGCGGGCGATCTCGGCCAGGCCGGCGTCGAGATACGGCACGGCCAGGTGCTCGAGGACGTGCGAGGCGGTGAGCGCGTCGAACTCTCCATCGCCGAACATCGCCATCTCGTGGACGCTCCCGACCACGTCAGGGGCGAACGTCTCGTCGATGTCGAACGTCGTGACTTCGTACCCGGCCCAGCGCAGGACGGCCGTGTCGAGCCCCTGCCCCGGCCCCACCACCAGCACGCGCCGGACGTCGCCGCAGCTCCGGATGTCGCGGTATTGGCAGTAGGTGTTGACGAAGTTCGAGCGATGGATCTGCGCGCGCCACTGCTCGCGGTCCACCGGCATCACGGCCGGCGCGGGGGCATCTTGCTGGGGGGATGGTCTTTTCATCACGGTGTCCGCAGCGACGCGCGCTGGGCCGTCTCCGCGAAAAAGCCCTCGCGCTGCAGGATTCGCATGAACGCGTCCGTGCCCCGGTCGTTCAGGTGCAAGACGTCGGCGAAGAGCGCCGGCTCGCCGATGGCGCCGGCGTAATTCCAGACGTGAAGCGAGGGATCGACGCGATGCACGCGCCCTTCGACCGCGGCGATGAACGGTCCGGCGTTGACGGCACGCGTCAGGTACTGGGGCAGATACGGACCGACCAGCAGACGGAGCTCGATGTTGCGCGCGCGGGCCAGACGGACGATGCGCTCCAACGCGTCGAGATTTCCGGGCGTGGGATCGAGCCGCCATGCCGGAGCATTGCGAGCTCGTTCCACGTCCTCCAGCGAAATCGTCGCCCAGTTCGACCAGTCCTGATCGGAGCGGCGCAGGTAGTAAAGCGCGCGCAGATACAACTCGCCGTTGAAGCGGAGGAGATGGAAGACGCGTCCCCATCGCGCCGCGACCGGGTGTTCCTCCGCATAGATCTTCCCCAGCCTCGGCGACAGGTCCGCGTATGTCTTC
>JBKOUP010000173.1:0-14884 GCA_046723495.1 Acidobacteriota bacterium | reverse complement strand
GCCCACGGGCATGCGAATTGTAGAAAATGCGACGGTTGCAATCTACATGAACGAGCTGGCGCCGGCGGTGGTTCTCTCCGATCCTCACCTGAAGCGGGCGGATCTGCACTGCCACAGCCGCTTCTCGGTGTTCAAGTATTTCCGGCGCGCCAATACCCGAGACTGCTACAACGCACCCGAGGACGTGTACCGCATCGCCAAGGCGCGAGGCATGTCGTACGTCTGCCTCACCGACCACGACTCGATCGACGGAGCGCTGTACCTGCTGAACAAGCACCCGGACATCACCGATTTCTTCATCGGTGAGGAAGTCGAAACGTATTTTCCGGAGACCGGACAGCGCATCCACGTCGGCGTGTGGGGGCTCGACGAAGCGCAGCACCGCGAGATCCAGCGCCTCCGCCCGAATATCCGCGAGCTGATCCCCTACCTGAAGTCGCAGCGGATGATCTTCGGGATCAATCACCTCTTTCAGAATTACCGGATGAAGAACGTGGCCGGGCGCTACATCGCCGAGCTGCTGGAGATGTTCGACATTTTCGAGGTGCTCAATGGGGCGATGGCGTCGTTCCACAACCGCATGGTCCAGCAGCTCGTGGAGACGGTGCAGCAGCACGGCCGCCGCGTGTCGATGGTGGGCGGCTCGGACGCGCACACGCTCAAGCACGTGGCCAAGGTGCACACGGTGTCGAGGGGCGAGACGGTGCAGGAGTTCCTGGAGAACATCCGCAAAGGCGAGTGCTTCGCCTGGGGCGCGGAGATGCGCTTCCGCGACCTCGTCGCCGACATCTACCTGCTGACGCTCGCCTACCAGAGCGAAGCGCGCGCCGACCTCCGCTCGACGGACTACAGCGCCGCCGACAAGACGATCCAGTTGGCCGCGCGCCTGGCCTCGATCCCCACGGCAATCTCCGGCATCCCCGCAGCCATCACGTCGCTGAATTACCTGAAGCAGATCGTGGTGACGAAGGGGATCTCGATGAGATTCGAGAAGCTGGTGGAGGAGATCCGGCCGGGGCTGGGTGGGGAGAGGTAGAATCCTTCGTTATGGCGACGCTCGAGATTCCGGACGAGGTTTACGCCCGACTGGCGGAGCATGCCCGGCGAAATGGGCGGACGGTGAACGAGCAGGTGCTCGAGGAACTGGAGGTCGTCGAAGAAAATCGTCGCCGCCGCCGCGCTGCGCTCGATGCGATTCGTAAGCTCCCGCCGCTCGACAGCTCGCTCGACCCGGTAGTGCTCATTCGCGAAGACAGGGATCGATGAAGGTCGTGCTCGACGCCTCCGCGGCAATCGAAGCCGCGGTCGGTCCGGCAAAGCAACTCGTCGACGACATCGTTAACGACGCCGAAATCGTCATCGCTCCCAATTTATTCATCGCGGAGGTCGCCAACGGTCTCTGGAAGTACGTGGTGCTGCGCGGTCTGGCGGTGCAGACGGCCGTCGAGTTCCTCAGGGCCTCGACGGAGCTCGTCAACATTTACTACAGCATCGCGGATCTCGCCGAAGAAGCTCTCCGTGAAGCTGCCGCGTATCGCCATCCGGTCTACGATCTCTACTACGCCGTCCTCGCCCGTCGCGAAGGTGCTGCGATTCTGACGTTCGATCGCCGTCTCACACAGATCTGCACCGAGATGCACGTCCCCCTCGCCGCCTAGCCCAACCCGTGCGCGATCGCGTACCGGATCAGATCGGCCGTGCTGCGCATCCTCATCTTCTGCAGGATGTGTGACCTGTGCGTGCTCACCGTCTTCACGCTCAGGGAGAGGGCCTTGGCGATCTCCGTCACGCTTCGGCCGGCGATGAGCTGGCGGAAGATCTCGCGCTCGCGGTCGGAGAGGCGCTCGTGCGGGAGGGCTTCGCGGCCGTCGGCGGCGCGGGCGGCCAGGTGCTCGGCCACCTCTTCGCTCATGTAGCGCTTTCCGTGCATCACGCGATCGATCGCTTCGATCACGACCTCCGGCGCGCTCTCCTTCGTCAGGTATCCGGCAGCGCCGGCCCGGAGGCAGCGCAGCGCGTAGTCATCCTCGGCGTGCACGCTGAGGATCAGCACCGGGGTGCGCGGGAACTCGTGGCGGAGCTGCTTGAGCAGATCGAGCCCCGTGCGCTCGCCGAGGCCGATGTCGAGGACCACCACGTCGCAGCCGGCCGAGCGCACCGCGGCCAGCGCCTCGTCGTACGTGGCCGCCTCGGCCACGACCTGCCACGCCGGCACGGCATCGAGGACGGCCCGCAGCCCTGCACGGACGATGGGCTGATCATCGACGACGATGATCCGTTTCGGTGGCATTGGGCGACAACATATCGACGCACAAAAATGGAAGCTATCGGCGGATGGCCACGGCGCGTGTAGGACGATTCCTAGAAATTGACGGCCAGCCCGCCGATGTACTTCCGCGTCACGCCGTTGGGATCGATCGTGTCGAGGAGGTACGGCGAGTTATCGGCGCGGGTGACCTCGACGCCGAGGAGCACTTTGAGGTCGAGGAGGAAGTGCAGCGCCTGGGCCACGCGCACGTTCACGCGCTCGCTGCGGTAGTCGCCGCCGCTGCCGCTCTGCTGCGGCTGGCGCATCTCGCGGTACGACACCGCCAGCGTCGTGCCGGTCGGTTCATACGTCGACTGCACGTCGCCGGTGACAAAGTTCTTGTTGCCGTTCAGCAGCGACGGGAGGGCCGGGCGGACGTAGCCGGCGCTCGAGGAGACGTCGACGAGGACCCGGTTCGCCAGCTCCTTGCGGCAGTTCAGGCGCAGGTCGCGGCGGACGTCGCCGTTGTCGACGTAGAGTCCATCCCAGAACTGCTCGAAGCCGTCGGTGAAGATCACGCGCAGCGGTGCGTCGATGCGCATCACCGTGCCGACGATGGAGAGGCCGTTGCGGGACTCGTCGCCGGAGACGATGCCGACCGAGTAGGCGTACTTCGGCAGGACGCGCGACTCGTCGGACCAGACCACGATCGACGGCATGGCGTTCTGCTGCTCCTGCTCGTAGACCTTGTACAGGCCGCTGGCGACGATCGAGGTCTCCTTGCCGATCTTCCACTCCGCTCCGGTGCGCGGCGCCCACTCCGTGCCGTAGAGGCCTAGGCGGCTCGACATCCCGTACTGCAGCATCAGCCGCTTCGAGACGTCCATGTTCGCGCTGGCGGTGAGATCAGCCGTGCGGAACGTGGCGTTCGGCATGTTGTGCAGGCTCTCCTGGGCCACGCGCAGGGAGACGCCGACGTCGGTCCGGCCGGCCTGGAGCACCGTCGTGTTGCCGGCCACCTCGATCAGGTCGGAGCCGGGATTGGCGGCGAAGAGATTCTGCTGGGCGAGATAGCGCACCTGCAGCTTGGCATCGCCGTGCTCCCACTCGAAATTGTGCGAGCGGATGTCGGCGGCGGCTTGAGGACTGACGGCGTCGTCGCGATAGCGCCACCAGCTCTTCGTCGAGGCCAGGCGATAGGCGTCGGTCGGCGAGGAGCGCAGTTCCATTTGCATCGCGCTCGACTCGGCCAGCGGCGTGCCGAAGCGCGCGTCGTCGGTGGGATCGTCGACGCGGTGGAGATTGCCGCGGAAGCCGAGCTGCCACGACTCGCCGAGGCGGCTCTCCACGCCGAGGGCCGTCTGCGCGTACGTCGGCGAGTTGCTCTGCTGCGGCATGGCCGTGATCGACGTCATCTGCCCGCGGATGCGCGGCACGGCCAGCATCGGCGAGAGCGACGCCATCTGCGCCTGCGGCTCGACGTGCAGGACGTTGTCGATGTCGCGGAGGACGTCGGGCGGCAGCGACGCCCGCAGCTCCCAGATCTGCTGGTTCGTGTTGCGGCTGGCCGTTTTCTCGTTCTTCAGAGCCAGGGAGACGTGCTGCTTCTCCTTCGTGGGGACGATCATCGTCATGGCCGGGACGAAGCCCGCCTTCACGGCGATGATCCTGTAAACCGCGGCGGGGAGCGACGGCAGGTTGAACGAGCCGTCGACGGCGGTCATGGTCTGGCTGGCTTCGAGGCTGCTGAGGTTGAGGGCGATGACGAGGGCGTTGGCCACCGGACGGGCCGCCGTCGTCACGCTGCCGAGGACCTGCAAGGCCGGCGGCAGAGGGGCGTCGGCGCGCGCGGTCGCGGCGAGGGCCACGATCGATGAGGCAACGGCGAGCGCGCGGAAGCGGCGCATTTGCATTCTCTCTGGGTCCACGAGTCTAAGAGCGGACCGGCGTCGAGTCAAACGGCTGTCTCAAATGTGCGCAACAACGCGATGGACCCGTAACAAATTCGTTTTCGCGCGCTGGTAGATCGGCGAGCCCATCAGGATGACCAAGCGGTCGCCGGGCGCGACAATGTCGCGGCTCAGCAGGAACTCGTCTACGCGCTCGACGATCTGCTCGTGATACTCGCCGACGTCGCGCAGAACAAACGGCTGCACGCCCCAGAGGATGTTCATTCTTCGCGCCACCCAGCTCGAAGGAGTGAGGGCGATGATCGGCTGCAACGGGCGGAACTTCGACATCAGCCGCGCCGCGAAGCCGGTCTGGGTGAAGACGACGATGAACTTGGCGTCGAGCTGCTCGGCCGCGTAGCGCGCCGAGCCCGCCAGGGCGTCGGTGAACTCGTCGGTCTCGGAGAATTTGCGGAACGGGGCCCGCTCGCCGCGTACGGCCAGCTGACGGTTCTGCTCCGCGGCGATGGTGATGCGGGCCATCATCTGCACCGACTCGACCGGGTACATGCCCGACGCGGTCTCCGCGGAGAGCATGACGGCGTCGGAGCCGTCGAAGATGGCGTTGGCCACGTCGGAAGCCTCGGCGCGCGTCGGCCGCGAGCTCACGGTCATCGACTCGAGCATCTGCGTGGCGGTGATGGCGAAGCGCCCCATCTCGCTGGCCCTGGCCAGGATTTTCTTCTGCACGATCGGCACGGCCTCGGCCGGGAGCTCCACGCCGAGGTCGCCGCGCGCGACCATCACGCCGTCGCTGACGACGAGGATCTCTTCGAGGTTGTCGATGGCCTGGGCCTTCTCCAGCTTGGCGATGACGTTGAGCTCTTCCCCGCCAAGGCTGCGGAGGATCTCGCGCAGTTCCTCGATGTCGCTGCGCCGGCGCACGAACGACGCGGCGATGTAGTCGAGCTGGTGGGCCACAGCGAAGGCGACGTCCTCGCGGTCCTTCTCCGTGATCGCCGGGATGGTCAGCTCCGTGTCCGGGAAGTTCATCCCCTTCTTCGACGAGATCGGACCGCCGTGCAGGACGCGCGTGGTGACGGTCTTCTGGTCGAGGGCGGTGACGACGAGCTCGACGAGGCCGTCGTTGATGGAGATGCGCTGCCCGAGCGACATCTCCTGGGGCAAGGGCGTGAAGGGCGTGGAGACGATCTGCGCGTTGCCGAGCACCGGCTCAGTGGTGATGTTGAAGGTCTGGCCGTTCTGCAGGTGCACGACGCCGTTCACGTCGCCGATGCGCAGCTTCGGCCCCTGAATGTCGCCGAGGATGGGAATGTATTTGCCGGAGTCGGTGGAGATGCGGCGGATCAGTTTGATGAGGTCGACGCGCTCGGCGTTCGTGCCGTGCGAGAAGTTCATGCGGAAGACGTCGACCCCCGACGTCAGCAGCCGCTGGATGGTCTCCTCGTCGCTGCACGAAGGGCCGAGCGTGGCGATGATCTTGGTGCGCCGCATCGGGCGCGCAGTCTACCTGACCTGCAGGCCCGCGGCCGGCTCGGAGCCGGCGACGAACTGCGCCTCGCGGAAATAGTCGGCGGAGCGCCGGGCAATCGCGGTGATGTAATGGCCGCGCAGGTCGGACGGGACGCTGAGCGTGGCGTCGACGCCGTCGACGACGACTTTGCCGAGGAAGTGCTCGGCCTCGGCGAAGCCGGCGCGGTTGAGGCGCGGGGTCTCGAAGATCCAGACCGTGATGACGACGGTGACGGCGTTGAAGGACGGTTGCGCATTCGGCGACGATTTCTCGTCGACGTGCAGCTTGATCACGGTCTGCTTGCCGTCGAAGAAGGCGTCGGTCACTTGCGGAGTGCCGGCGACGCGAATCGGGTCGAACGGCTTCGACGGGCCGTCCATGCCGATGTCGAGCGACATGCCGCCGTTCCCGAAGATCGAGTTCTCGCCCACCAATGTGCCGTACGCCTTCCCCGTGCCGATACCAAATTCATGGTTGTCGGCGATGGTGTTTCCCTCGACGGTCCCGGTGAGCGCGAGGTAGACGCCGCTCGCGCCGTTGCCGGTGATGCGGTTGCCGACGATGTCCAGCGCCCGCAGGGCGAAGATGCCGCTGCGCGTGTTGCCGCGGATGACGTTGTTCGCGACGTGCGCCACCCCGTTGCCCTGATACCAGATGCCGCGAAAGTTCCGCTCGACGTCGTTGTCGTGCACGGAAGCGACGGAGCCGTAAGCATCGCCGCTGTCGATCAGGATGCCGTTGTTCGAGAAGCCGTCGATGGCCAGGCCGCGCACTTCGGCGCTGCCGCGAAGCACGAGCCCGTCGCCCACGGTCGCCGCGCCGTTGAGCTCGACCTGGCCGTTGCCGTCGACGAGAACGCTGAACGACTGCGTGAGCGGCGGCAGCGGCGTTGACGGTGCGATCGTCACCGGCGGCGGGATGCGAAACGCCACGCGGCACGGGCACGGGCCGAGGTTCGCGGCATCGATGGCCGCGCGCAGCGAGCCGGGGACGAAGTCGGCCGTCGTCGTCACGTCGAGCGGCCGGTAGATCAACGTGGTGAACGTCTGATGCTGCTCGAGATTCAGGACCGAGGCGTCCCACGTCAGCGTCTGCGATGCGTTGACGACGGCGGGCGATGGCGCGCGATAGACGAGGTTGAAGGTCGCCGACTGGCCAACGGGAATGTCCGGCACCGCGCAGAGCACCTGCGTCCGGTTGGCGAGCTGGCAATTGGCGCCGGTCGCCGAAACGAACGTCAGCTCGCCGCGATCGGACGTGGTCGTGATGGTGACGTTGACGTTTCGCCCGGCGTCGGCCGACCCGTTCCGATGCGCGACGGTGTAGTGGAACGCCACCGTGCCGTCGGGCGCGCGCTCGTCGTCGCCGTAGCCGCTGATCGTCAGCGCGGCCGTGGTCGTGACGATGAGCGTGCGGTCCAGCTGCGCGTCTTCGGGCCGGTACAGCGGCTCCGACGCCGTGGCCTGGCCGCGGACTGCGATGATCGCGCCGGAGACCCCGGGCACGGCGTGGATGTACGCGCCGATCCCGTCGTTCGTCCCGAGGTGCGCCGCTTCGCAGCGTACCGTCGACGGGCCGGTGAGCACGCATCGGTCGGTGTAGACGGTGGGCTCGATGGACTCGATGACGAGGTCGCCGCTGAACGTCACGGTCGCGGCAACATCGTCGGCGGGCGCGCCATCGTTCTGCGCCATCATGAGCAGCGTCGTCGGCCGCCCGCTCACAAGCGGCGACACCGGATTCGGCAAGCATTCGAGCCGAAGATGCGGCGTGGTGATCGCCGCAACTTCGAGTGATGCGTGGTCGTTCGCCGGATTTGGATCAGGCGTGTCGGAGCGCACGGTGACGTTGGCGGTGAACGGCGTCTTCGGCGTGTAGATCTGAAATTGGCTCGTCGCTCCCGGCAGGTTCAGCGCGCCGAGGTCGCAGTCCACGTCGTGCCGCTGTGGGTGCACACCGACGACCAGCCGGTGACCTCGGCCGGGAGGTTCCAGACCAGATGGACGCGGCTTGCGAGTCCGTCGCTGCTGACGTGCGCCGTCAGCCAGATCAGGTTCCGGTCGAACGGCGTGCCTTGCAGATCGAGCGTGACGCCGAGGTCCGCGCCCAACACCGGTACCGCAACGATGAGCGCGGCAAGCCATCGAAGGATCATGCGATTGATACGGCTATGACGTGGCGAGCGCTGGCTGCAGCGCTCTTCCCATCACCGCGGCGATCGCTTCGACTTCGCGCACGATCTGGGCGAAGGCCTCGGGGACGATCGACTGCGGCCCATCGGAGAGCGCCTCCTCCGGCTTGTGGTGGACTTCGATGATCAAGCCGTCCGCGCCGGCGGCGATGGCCGCGCGCGACATCGGCGCGACCTTGTTGCGCTTGCCGGTGCCGTGGCTCGGGTCGGCCAGGATCGGAAGATGGCTGATGCGCTTGATGGCCGGGATGACGCTGAGGTCGAGGGTGTTGCGGGTGTGGTCGGCGAACGTGCGCACGCCGCGCTCGCACAGCATCACGTTGTAGTTCCCCTCGGACATGATGTACTCGGCGCTCAGCAGCAGTTCCTCGAGCGTGGCGGCCATGCCGCGCTTGAGCAGCACCGGCTTCCGAGCCCTCCCGGCCGCCTTCAGCAACGAAAAGTTCTGCATGTTGCGCGCGCCGATCTGGATGCAGTCGGCGTAGGCCTCGACGAGCTTGAGCGAGGCCTCGTCGATGGCCTCGGTGACGACGGGAAGGTCGAACTCCTCGCGGACGCGGGCCAGGATCTCCAGTCCTTCCTCGCCGAGTCCCTGGAACGAGTACGGCGACGTGCGCGGCTTGTACGCGCCGCCGCGCAGGATCTGCCCGCCGCCGCGCTTGACGCCCTCGGCCACGATGCGCGTCTGCTCGTACGACTCCACCGCGCACGGGCCGCCGATGACGGCGATGCCTCTACCGCCGACGTCGACGCCGCCAACGCTGACGACCGTGTCGTCCGGCTTCGCTTCGCGGCTGACGAGCTTGTAGGGATGGCTGACCCGGATGACTTCCTGCACGCCGGGGAAGGTCTCGACGATCGTCGGATCGGCGGCACCCTGGGCGCCGGTGATGCCGATGGCCGTGCGGTGCGCGCCGGGGATCGGATGCGCTTTCAGCCCCAGCTTCTCGATCTGGCGAACGACTGCTTCGATTTGCTCCGGCCGGGCTCCGGCCTCCATCACGACGAGCATTGAGGTCCTCGTTCTGCCGGCAGGAATCGCATTCGAACGGACCGGCGTTCTGAAACGTCGACTCAGTATAATTCACGCTCTCGACGCACCATTCCGGAGACTTCGATGAAGAAATCGCCCGCGCTGTTCGCCGCCGTCATGCTCTTCGCCGTGCACGCCTTCGCCGCCACGTACTGGGTGGTGATGAAGGACGGCAGCCGCTACGCCGCCAAGGCCAAGCCGACGATCAACGGAAACCGGGCCACGATCCAGATGCAGAACGGCGGCGCGCTGGTGGTCGACGCGTCGCAAATCGATCCGGCGAAGTCGGAGGAGACGACGCGCCTCGGCGGCGGCGAGGTCCTCGGCATGGAGCAGCCCACCGGCGGCCCGGCAATCCAGACGCCGGGGCAGCCGTCGCTTGGCTCGCAGATTCGCCTCCGCAAGCTCCCGCAGCAGGCCTCTCCGGCGCCGCAGACGGCAGCGTCGTCGGTCGCCGCCTCGGTCCCGACCGGCGGCGAGGTGCAGCCCGGCGTGATCGACAAGTTCTCGCGCGCCTTCGAGAACGTCGGCATCTTCGAGCACAAGCTCAGCTCGATCAGCAAGTCGTCGCTGCACTGCGAGCTCACCGCCGACAGCGAGGACAAGGTCTTCAATGTCCTCTCCGCGGCGGCGTTCCTCATCGTGCACAACGCCGGCGTCTCCGGCGCACAGATCGACATGGTGGAAATCTTCATGAAGACGACCACCGGCGGCTCCTCGGGACGCTTCCAGATGACGCAGGCCGACGCCCAGGCGCTCTACGCCGGCGGCGTCCCGCCCGACCGCACGAAGCTGCAGGAGTACTTCATCCGCAAGGTGATCTTCTAGTCCGCCGCCTCGGCGCGCACGCCGCCGCCGTAGACCATGACGTAGCGGAACCGCCGCACCTCCGGATCGACGATGCTCCGCTCGCCGGGCGCGAAGACGACCGGCTCGACGTTGCCCTCGATCGTCATCAACTCCGAGCGCTCGTTGGCGAAGCGCACGTTGACGGCGCGGCTGGCATTGCTGTCGCCGGCGATGGTCAGCCGAACCCGTCCGGTCATCGCCCCGAAGTCATACGCCGTCGCGATGGTTTTCTTCGATACAGCGACGGCGACGCCTTCGACGATGTCGACGCTTGCCAAGGCCGTGTTGAACGTGAAGGACGCCGACGGCTCGAGGATCCGATGCGGCGGGATCGTGAACCTGCGCGGCACAGTTGCGAGGTAGTTCCAGCGCCGCGCCGGCGGACGGCCGAGGCGCAGCGGCGCGGCGATGACGCCGGAGTCGCGCACGAGAAGGTCGGGCGTCCAGCGCTTGACGATGCGCCACGAAGCGTCGGTGATGGCGAGGTTTTGATAGTCCGCGGAGATGTCGACCGCGGCGATCAGCCCGCCGACGCCGTTCGGACTGCGCATGGCCACGACGATGCGGTTTCCCTTCGTGCGCGCCAACGGCGTGACGTCGTAGACGTCGAGCGTCGGCTGCTCCCCCACCCGCCGCCCGGCAATCTCGCGGCCATTGAACCAGAGCGTGTATTCGGGGTCGCCGGCGATCTTGATCTTCGTGTAGTAGCGGTTCGGCGGGAGATCGAAGTCCTTCGTGGCGAAGAAGGCCTGCGCGTCGCCCGAGGCGATGCGGTGGTTGATCCAGATCCACTCCGCGCGGCCGGTGTTGTCGAAGAATTTGTGCGAGTAGAGGAGATCGAGGCGGCTGAAGGCGAAGGTGAAAAGCAGGAGGCAGCCGAGGACGATGGAGAGGCGGCCCATCAGATCGCGGTCGGAGGGAGAGATAAAATCGGCCACCGGCATGAAGGCGGTGATTGTAATTCCGGCCCGCTGGGCGTCGACGCGTTTCCCCGGAAAGCCGCTGGCGGTGATCGCCGGCACGTCGCTGATCCAGCGCGTCTACGAGCGCGCGGCGCAGTCGCGCCTCGCTGCCGCTGTCTACGTCGCGACCGACGACGCGCGCATCGCCGCGCATGTCTCGTCGTTCGGCGGACACGTGCTGCAGCCTGCCGGCGACTTCCAAAGCGGCACCGATCGCATCGCCGCCGCCGTCCGCCTCCTCGACGAGCCGTTCCAGGCCGTGATCAACGTGCAGGGCGACGAGCCGCTGATCGATCCTGCGGTTATCGACCAGCTGATCGCCGCGCTCGCGGAATCGGAGATGGCCACGCTCGCCTGTCCCCTCGCGACGGACGAGGAGCTCGCCGCGCGCGACGTCGTCAAAGTCGTCGCCGACCTCACCGGCCACGCCCTCTACTTCTCGCGCGCCCCCATCGGCTCGCGCGCCACCGCCCTCCGCCACATCGGCATCTACGCCTACCGCGCCCAGGCCCTGGCCCGCTTCACCGCCCTCCCCCCCGCCCCGCTCGAGCGCGCCGAGTCGCTCGAGCAGCTCCGCGCCCTGCAGAACGGCCTGCGCATCCGCGTGTTGATGACGGACAAGCCCCACCTCGGCGTGGACCGCCCGGAAGACGTGGGGCGGGTGGAGGAGGAGCTGAGGCGGCTTGTGGGAACCCACTAGTGTCTGGCCGCCGTCATCGGCACATCGAATGCCCAGCTCATCCACCGCATCCGCAAGATCGAGAAAGCCTCCTGACTTGCCGCCTCCCCCATCCTCGTCTTAAAATCTCTTCCATCGGTGGCAACGATGCGTCCTGACCTCGGGGGTAGTCGTTCGTGAGCGCAATGCTCACGACACCTGTCTCACCCGCCACAGCCACACGAGTCCCCTCCAAACAATCCGGCACGAGAGTTGTTCACCTCGGGAGACGACCATCATGAGCACGAAATACATCTTCATCACCGGCGGCGTGGTTTCCGGACTCGGCAAGGGCATCGCCGCGGCCTCCATCGGCGCGCTCCTCGAGGCTCGCGGCTTCCGGGTCACCCTTCAGAAATTCGATCCCTACATCAACGTCGACCCGGGCACGATGTCGCCCTTCCAGCACGGCGAGGTCTTCGTCACCGACGACGGCGCCGAGACGGACCTCGACCTCGGCCACTACGAGCGCTTCACCTCCATGCGCGCCACGCGCAAGAACAACTTCACCACCGGCCGCATCTACCTCAAGGTCATCGAGAAGGAGCGCCGCGGCGACTACCTCGGCAAGACCGTGCAGGTCATCCCCCACATCACCGACGAGATCAAGAAGTGCATCAAGGACGTAAGCGAAGGAGTCGACGTCGTGATCGTCGAGATCGGCGGCACCGTCGGCGACATCGAGTCGCTGCCGTTCCTCGAAGCCATCCGCCAGTTCCGCCAGGAAGTCGGCCGCGGCAACGCCATCAACGTCCACGTCACGCTCATCCCCTACATCAAAGCCTCGGACGAGATGAAGACGAAGCCGACGCAACACTCGGTGCAGAAGCTGCGGGAGATCGGTATCCAGCCCGACATCCTCCTCTGCCGCAGCGAGCGGGCCATCCCCGAGGACATGAAGAAAAAGATCGCCCTCTTCTGCAACGTCGAGGAGGAGTCGGTCGTCTCCGCGCTCGACGTCGAATTCATCTACCAGGTCCCGCTGGCCTTCTCGCGCGAGGGACTCGACGAGATCCTCCTCGACAAGCTCCACCTCCCGCACGAGGAGATCGGGGCGCTGACGAAGTGGGAGGAGATCGTGCGCAAGATGCGCCACCCCGAGGACGAGGTGCGCATCGGCTTCGTCGGCAAATACGTCGAGTTCGGCGACTCCTACAAATCGCTCAACGAGGCCCTCACGCACGGCGGCATCGCCAACAACGTCAAGGTGCGCATCGTCTACATCGACTCCGAGTCGCTGGAGGAGGAGGGCTACCACGGCGAGCTGGCAAGCGTCGACGGCATCCTCGTCGGTCCCGGCTTCGGCTCGCGCGGCGTCGAGGGAAAGCTGCGCGCCATCCGCTACGCGCGCGAGAAGCGCATCCCCTACTTCGGCATCTGCCTCGGCATGCAGTGCGCGACGATCGAGTTCGCCCGCAACGTCTGCGGCATGGTCGGCGCGAACTCGACGGAGTTCGACGACGAGGCGCCGTACAAGGTCATCTACAAGCTCCGCGACCTCATCGGCGTCGATGCCCTCGGCGGCACGATGCGCCTCGGCAAATATCCGTGCGCCCTGAAGGAGGGCTCGATCCCGCGGGCCGCGTACGGCACCGACCTCGTCGAGGAACGCCACCGCCATCGCTACGAGGTCAACCCCGAGTACGTTCCCCAGCTCGAGGAGCGCGGCTTCCGCGTCACCGGCGCCTCGCCCGACGGCAAGTTCGTGGAGATGATCGAGCTCGAAGGGCACCCCTGGTTCGTCGGCTGCCAGTTCCATCCCGAGTACAAGTCGCGCCCGGCCGCGCCGCATCCGCTGTTCCGCTCGTTCATCGCCGCCGCGCGCGCCTACAAGAGCTCGATGAAGACGACGATGCTGATGCAGGCGCCGACGGAAGCGGAGATGGTGTGAGAGCCGTCCTCGGCGTCATCGCCGGCTTCGTCGCGGCGTTCGTCTGCGTGCAGGGCGCCGAGATGTTCGTTCATCACCTCTATCCGTTCCCGCCGGGCGCGGACATGCACGACATGCCGACGATCAAAGCGTTCGTGGCCACGCTGCCGGTGAAAGCGTTTGTGCTCGTCCTCGGCGGCTGGCTGGTCGGGACGCTCCTCGGCACGTTCCTGGCGGCGAAGATCGCGCGCAGCCGCGTCCCCGGCTACGTGCTCGGCGCGATTCTCCTCTGCCTCGGCATCGTGAACTCGATCATCATCCCGCAGCCGCCGTGGTTCACGGCGGCGTCGATCGTCGTCTACATCGCCGGGACGCTGGCGGGAATCGCCCTGGCGAAGCCGGTACAATCCGCGCCCGCATGACGCGCGCGATCCGGATCACCGACGACATCGCCTTCGGCGGCGACAATCCGCCGCTCTTCATCGCCGGACCGTGCGTCATCGAGTCGCGCGAGCACGTGCTGGCCATGGCCCGCACGCTGCGCGCGTTGCGCGACGAGCTGAAGATCAACCTCGTCTTCAAGTCGTCGTTCGACAAGGCCAACCGCACGTCGATCGAGTCGTTCCGCGGGCCGGGGCTGCAGAAAGGACTCGAGCTCCTGCGCGAAGTGAAAGAAGAGACCGGCCTGCCGATCCTGAGCGACATCCACGAATGGCAGCAGGCCGCGCCGGCCGCGGAAGTCCTCGATGTCATTCAGATCCCGGCGTTCCTCTGCCGGCAGACCGACATCATCGCCGCCGCCGCGCGGACCGGCAAAGCGGTGAACGTGAAGAAGGGGCAGTTCCTCTCGCCCGAGGAGACGAAGAACATTCTCGACAAGGGCGCCGAGGTGGGGAACGAGCGCGTCTTCATCACCGAGCGTGGAGCGTCGTTCGGATACCAGAACCTCGTCGTCGACATGCGCGCCTTTCCGCTCATCCGCGGCTTCGGTGCGCCGGTCGTCTACGACATCACCCACTCCATGCAGCGCCCCGGCGGCGAGGGAAAGCAGACCGGCGGCACTCCGCAATTCGCGCGGCCGCTGGCACGCGCGGCCGCGGCCGCGGGGGCGGACGGATTTTTCATGGAGGTACACGACAACCCGCCGGCGGCGCTGAGCGACCGGACCACGCAGCTCCGCCCCGAGGCCGCGCGCCGGATCATCGAGGACGTGCTGGCGATCCGGGCCGCCGTGGCGCCGCTGTGATGTCCAAGTGGCGCCGCTGGATCGCGATCGCCGTCGCGGTCTACCTCCTCCTCGTCCTGCTCGACCGCTTCGTGCTCGTCGAGCTCTTCCTCCGCCGCGACGGCATCGCCCTCGCCACGGCGGCGTTCGAGACGCTCGCCCTCATCGGCTGCGGCTTTGCCGTGCGCGGGCTCGTGGCGCGGCGGTGGGAGTGGAGCGAGCTCGATCTCGCCCGCGACCTCCTCGTCGGATATCCGATCTTCGGCGCGCTCTGCTTCCTCGTCGGACTGCTCAACGTCTCCGGCGCGGTCATGCTCGCCCTCATTCTCGTCGCCGGCGTCTGGGGGATCTACGCAGTGGTGCGC
>JBKOUP010000525.1:0-7140 GCA_046723495.1 Acidobacteriota bacterium | reverse complement strand
GCTGTTGTGCGACGAGCCGCCGGAGATGCGCGAGCCGCCGATGGAGTCGATGATGCGGCGCGGGACGTCGTAGCGGCCGCTGTCGCGCGAGCTCTCGCGCACGCTGCCGCGCGAGGTCGAGGCGCCGCTGTTGCCGCGGCGCCAGTTGTCGCGATTGACGACCGACTGGTCGTTGCCGCGCGGCGGAGTCGGCGTGTTCGTCGTCGCCGGAGGCTTCGGGTCATTCGTGGCCGGACGGTCGAGGCGGTCGCGCCAGTTGCCGCGCGTGTCGCGCACCGTGTCGCGCGGCGTCGTCGACGTCGTGCCGCGGTCCACCGGCGTCATCGTGCCCGAGCCGCGGAGCGTGCCGCCGCCGGCGGCGTCGCGATGACGGGCGCCGCTGTCGCGCCAATCGGCGTTGCCCGGATTCGATACGCCCGACGTCGGCGCGTCGGGATGCCGGCTGCCGCCGCCGTCACGAGGCACGCGGCCTTCCAGCGTGCCGCTGGTTCCCGGCGTCGGAATCCCCGAGCCCACCCCCCTCGGCACGGCCACGCCGCCCGACCCGCCCGTCACCGGCCCGGTGGCGATGCGCGAGCGCACGATGTGGTCGCGCACGGCCGACGAAAGCGCCGGGTCGCGGCGGAAGAACGAGGTCATGTCCGCCGCGGACCCGGAGCCTTCTCTGCCGGTACCACTACCGATCCCGCGGCGGACGAGGTTGTTCACCGCCGAGGACGGATCCCTGAGCTCTGCACGGGAGAAACGCGCCGGCGCACCGCTGACCGTGGCGAACGAGCCGCCCTCGCGGGCCAGACGATCGCGGATGATGTCGGTCTTCAGCGCCGCGCGGTCGACGCGCGTGGAAACGATGTTGCCGGGGGAGACGAACGTCCACGGACGGAGGTCGATGTCGTGCACGCGCACGCGTCCGTAGAAGCCGAAGCCGAAGTTCAGCCCGACGCGCACGTACGGGCGATACGCCCATCCGTAATAGGGGCGATAGCAGTCGTACCATCCCGCCGGCGCCCAACCGATGTAGCTCGGGCCGTACATCCAGTACACCCACGCCGGCGAATAGGCGTAGCCGGGGAGCCATACCCATCCGTAGCCGCCGTCGTAGGCCCAGCGGCCGTAGTGATACGGCGCCCAGCCCCACGGCTCGTACGAGACCCACACCAGCGCGCCGCCGCGTCCGTGGTGCCAGTAACCGTTCCAGTACGGGCGCCAGCCGGCGGACATGATCACCGGACGCCAGCACCATGAGCCGTAGTCGTTGAGATAGACCCAGGAGCCGTAGCGATCGAGCTCGGGCTCGCTGTAGGCGAGGCTGCGGTCGAGATACCGGCTCGAGCCGCGGCGGTAGATCTCGCTGCGGCCGAGGAACCAGCGCTCGAAGTCGTCGGCGCCGCCGCGGGAGAGGCTGGTGAGGTTGTAGAGGCCTTGATCGTCGAGGCGGCCCTCTTCGCCGGCGCTGATGCGCGTGGTGCGTGACGGCGTGCGGACTTCGATGGAGCCGTCGAAGACGCGGACGGCGCCGCGGTCGCGCTCCGTGTCGACCGAGTAGATGGCCCGCTCGCTGGCGGCGAAGCTGGCGTTCTCGGTGTCGAGGCGCACCGGCTCGCGGTCGTCGCTGTCGCGCTGGAGGATGACGTGGCCGGAGCGCAGCTCGATGACGGTCTGGTTGCTCCCCTCGGCGTCATAGGAGCCGCGGATGCCGCCGAAGCGGATCTGCGTCCCGCGGTCGAGCGCGATGATGTTGCCGTCCGAGAGGCGGATCTCGGCGCGGCCGCGGCGGCTGGTCGTGATCTCGTCACCCGGATAGACGGGGAAGTTCACGCGGGCTTCGACCTCTTTCTGGTCGTCGCCCTGACGGACGATCGTGCCGCCGTCGTCGTACGTGAAATAGGACTGTGATCGGTTGCCGGCGTCGTCTGCGAAGAGCGGAACGGCAAGGAGGAGCGTGAGGAGCGGAAGGAGCTTGCGCATGGCGGACCCTCTCATATTCGACAGCCAACTCTGCGGCGGACATGCCATTCCCGGATGAGGCATTCCCGTTTTGTTTTCAACAACTTCGCTATTTCTGCCGCGGTCGAGCTCTCCACGAATCAGGACACGGTGTCACCGTCGTGTCACGTTCCGTGGGCGAGGCGGTGGGCCAGGATCGGTGGCAGCCCGGCCTTGAGGATGGCGATCTGGGTCTTGGCGATGTCATAGCTGACGCGGAAGAACTGCACGGTCATCCGCCGGGCGTCGAACATGGCGAACGACGCCTGCGGGTTGCGGTCGCGCGGCTGGCCGACGGAGCCGGGATTGATGAGGTAGCGGTGCTCGCGGTCGAGGCGCACGGTGGTCTCCTGGCGCACCGAGGCGCCGCGCACGCGGCCGTGGCGGTCCATGGCGAAGATGACCGGCAGATGGGTGTGGCCGTAAAGGATGACCGGCGCGACGGTCATCTCGAAGACGACGCGGGCGTGGCTCTCGTTGAAGACGTATTCGTCCTCGTCGTTGGGCGAGCCGTGGCAGAGGACGAAGCCGTTCTTCGACTCGACCGGCCCCAGAGCCAGGCGCTGGAGGAAGTGGCGATTCGGCGCGGAGAGGTGGTCGCGGGTCCACAGCGCGGCGAACTTGGCGGCGTGGTTGAAGCTCTCGCCGTTGTCCAGACCGGCAGCGACGCGGTCGTGGTTGCCGCGGATGTAGAGCTTCGTGCCGTGCATGCGGCGCATGACGTCGAGGACCTGGTTGGGCTGCGCGCCGTAGCCGACGAAGTCGCCGAGGCAGATGACCTGCTCGTACTTCTTGCGGCGGACGCGGTTCATGACGGCGCGCAACGCCTCGATGTTGGAGTGGAGATCGCTGACGACGAGGGCTCTCACGCCCCGCTCCTGGCCAGGAAGCGTTTGGGGAGCTCGTGGAGCAGGCGCTCGACGATCTCGGCGGTGGTCATGCCCTCGCGGACGTCGATGGTGACGTCGGCCATGCGGTAGTAGCGGAGGCGGTTGGCGAAGAGCTCGTGGGCGGCGTCGTCGTCGCGGAAGAGGGGCCGCTCCGCGGCCTTGTCGCCGACCCGCCCGCGCAGCAGGGAGTAGGACGCGGCGAGGTAGACGCTGAGGCCTTCGCTCTGGATGAACTGGATGTTCTCGTCGAAGGTGAAGGTGCCGCCGCCGGTGGCGATGACGGCGCTGTCGAGGAACTTGGTGGAGCGGAGGATGTCGCGCTCGCGTTTGCGGAAGTAGGCCTCGCCGTGCTGGGCGAAGAGGTCCTTGATGGAGCTCTTCTCCGCCGCCTCGACGAGGTCGTCGAGGTCGAAGAAGGGGACGTCGAGCCGCGCGGCCAGCTCGCGCCCGACCGTGGTCTTGCCGGCCCCCATGAAGCCGACGAGGTAGATTTTCATGATGCGCTACCGGAGAGAGTTTACGCTAGGTACTTGGCAGCGCGCGTCAGCACCCGGTAGCAGCCGATCGGCTTCGTCGCGGTCCGCGCTCTCACTTCCGCCCGAACACGGCAAACGCCGCCGGAATCGTGGTGATCGCGCCGGTCGCGAGAAGGACGCGGCCGGCAGTCTTTCGCTGCTTTTTGCTCAGGCGGTTCGAAGCCAGCAAAGCGACCCCGGCACCGAGCATCGCTCTCGTGCCGATGACGAACATCATTTCAGGAAACGTCAGCTTTGGATTGCGCATGGTCCATAGCGGTGCAAGATGCGCGCGAGTTTCTCCCGCATGCGAGCACAGCCGGCACGCCTACCGCGACGACTTCACCGAATCCCAATGAATGAACAGCCGCCCGCTGTCTTTGTCGACGTGGGCGTTGAACTGCACGGCCCCACGCCGGACCATGGCCTCGGCCTCTTTGCCCCGGAGCGGATTCGCGAGCTGTTCCGTACGCGGCGCGACCGGCTTGTCGTCGCGCTTGACGATCGTGACAGTGAGGACGCCGCTCTCGACGATGCTGAACGTGCCGACGTACGGCGGACACAGGACTCGTTCGTACGCCGTCGCTCCGGCGGACGATGCGAACAGGATGAGCAGGACTGCGCAGACGAGCTTTTTCACGGTCTCTCTCCTTTCACCGAATCCCAATGAATGAACAGCCGGCCGCTCTCTTTGTCGACGTGGGCGTTGAACTGCACCGCGCCGCGCCGGACCATGGCCTCGGCCTCTTTGCCGCGAAGCGGATTCGCGAGCTGTTCCGTACGCGGCGCGACCGGCTTGTCGTCGCGCTTGACGATCGTGACGGTGAGAACGCCGCTCTCGACGATGCTGAACGTACCGACGTAGGGCGGACACAGGACCCGATCGTAGGCCGCCGCGCCAGCGGACGATGCGAACAGGATGAGCAGAACTGCGCAGACGAGCTTTTTCACGGTGTCGCTCCTTTCAACGAATCCCAGTGCACGAAGAGCCGGCCGCTCTTCTTGTCGACGTGGCCCTCGAACTGCACGGCGCCGCGCTTCACCACCGCCTCGGCCTCCTTTCCGGTGACTGGGTTTGCCAGTTGCTCGGTGTACGGCGTGACCGCCTTGCTGTCAATCTTGACGATCGTGACGGTCAGAATGCCGCCATCGGCGACGCTGAATGTGCCGATGTAGGGCTTGCAGCCATCGATGGAAATCGCCTCCGCGGCCGAGGCAAACAGAACAAGCAGAACTGCGCCAACCAGCGTTTTCATCACGCACTCCTTTTCCGAACTCGGTGTGTGCGTTGATTGTCGCACTTCCTGGCGGGGATCAGATCACCAGATGAACGACTCCATGAACCGCGTCGAGAAGTCGCCGCTGATGAAGCGCGGGTCGTCGGTGATGGCGCGGTGCAGCGGAATCGACGTCTTCACCCCTCGACGATGAACAGCTCCAGGCGGCGGCGGCCGCGGGCGATGGCCTCGGCGCGGTCCTTTCCCTTCGCCGCCAGCTTGGCGATCAGCGAGTCGTAGTGCGGGGGGGCGTGCGGGAGAGGCACCGTGTGGTGAGAGCGAGCGGCTCACCCCGCGATGCTGTTGCTTTTGATGACGAGCCGCACGGCGCCCGGCGGCCGCGCGCAAGCGCGAAGGCGACACACGCGACACACCTACGACAGCGCCGCTAGAAGCCGCTTTGCCTTCTGCAACACGCGTTCTTCGCCTTCGGCTGCAGCACGTGCGGTCAAGTCATTGAGATAGAACCGGATCGCATCCAATGAAGTGCCACGCTCCATCAGCAGTTTTGGTAACTCCAAATTCCACCATATCGTCTCAATGCCCGCATGTGCCATGTCATGAGCGGCGCCGAGCAACGCAGATGCTTCATCCAGCCTACCCTCAGATGCCGCGAATACGCCCATCATGGCAAGTGCCTTGTGTCTAGTTATCAGATCCAGATCCGTTCGCGACGCGACCGACCGCGCCTTCTCGAATGCCTCCTCTTTTCTGCCAAGGCTGAATAGATGCCCGGCAGTGCCGAACGCATGGCGCAACTCGGCAGGAGCAAGATCTTCAGCACGTTGTAGCGCTCCCAGTGCAGCCTGTTCGTCGCCGCAGATCGATAGAAACGACGCAAGAATCGCGCTCAAAGACGCCGCCTCAGAGCCGAGGCCTTGCTCGAGCGCTGCATCGATCGCCGGACCGATTTTCTGGCAAACTGCTTTGAAATCCTGCGCATGGATCAACGGCTTCACCGAATCCATCACTGACGTCACGTAATCCGTCTCGGTATTCATTTCCTGCCGCCGTTCGCCTCACAATCGGCTAGACACTTGGCTAGAGTCCTGCTGATTTCTTCATAGCAGACTCTTTGCCTTGCTTTATCGCCGTGAAATCTGTTAGCACCTGCACATGCGTCGCGGCTCTGAAGCGCGCCACACAAAAAGCGGCAGTCGCAAGTATCAACGCTTCGCCGAGCATTCTCATGGCCGTGCCGAATGCGGCTCGGTCGACAGCGACAACAAGGACATTGCGTCGTACCACTGCTACTGCAGTCGTCAATGCTTCGCCCTCCTCGAGGGCCGCGCTCCAGACCCAACTGAGCAACATCGCAGCAACGCCGAATTCCCACAAAGCACGGAGCGCCAGGGCGATGACTATGAAAAGTCGCACCCCGGCGACTTGAAGACCATACGCTGCAAATAGCAAGGCGGCAATTGACAGCGCGAGAACAAAACTGTCGAGGAGCGAGCCTCCTGTTGACCTCCACATTGGCACTACGATCAACGTCAGTGACGGTATGATCACAAACGGCCGCCAAACAGATGACCACCGCATCCAGAACCTCCCGCATCGTTCTGACACCTACATTTGCGAATAGCCTCAACGTAGTCGTACGACGCGTCGGCAAGGCATACAGCATACTGCTGCTTCGCGTTCTCCACTTCGGTTTTAGCATTCTCGACGCATACCCGTGGCAAGCGTGTATGAAAGAAGAGACATTCCGCTAACCTGCGTGCGATGTCCGACATTTGGACAGCCCTAGTCGCATAGCAAAGAAACCGCGCACGCACGTATACATCGCCAGCACGGCTAATGCACTGGATAGCACCTTGAGGCAGGCCGGCGTCGAAGCCAAGAGGATCGTTCAGCAGAACGGGGTCATTGTTCGCGTAAGCATACGCGCTCTGCGCGGGCCTGGGATAGCCATCTTCGCTGAGGAATCGGCCAGTGAAAGGGTTGTAATAGCGCGCTCTCAGGAACCAGAGGCCGCTGCCGGTGCTCTCACGGCCCGTATAGCCGAACAGGCCAATCGATCCGGCCTGCTGCGGGATACCCCACGCGTCGTAGGCCGCCGTATTGACAACGGCGCCCGAGCCGTCGGTCTCGGCTACCACAGAGCCGAGGCCGTCGACGGAGTAGTACGTCAAGGCACCTGCTGCGTATTTTGCAAGCGGCTCGTCGATCCCTGGAGCGAAGAGATAGTCGCGAGCGGTCGTGCCGACTCTTTCGGCGATCGTGTTCAACCCCTGAGAGATGTACTTTGTGACGATACCTCCCCCGGCGGCCGTGGCGCTGATGCGTCTTCCAAGGTAATCGTATTGATAGCCGGCATCGGGAGCGGAGGCCAGGCGGTTCGCGTAATCCCAGGTGTAGGAGGCATACGCACTAACTTAAGAGACGCCGTATCCTGAGGGGCATGGAACGACGGGTGGAAGTGAGTGAGTGGGTGGAGTTCCAGTGGCCATACCTGATCGCGTTTGTTGG
>JBKOUP010000320.1:0-5818 GCA_046723495.1 Acidobacteriota bacterium | reverse complement strand
AGGGAGAGCTGCCGCGCATCGAGGCCCGGCGCTGGAGCGACGGCGAGATCCGGACGATGATCGCCGCCGTCGCCGGCGAGCGCGACTTGGTCCTCCGCTCCGACGTCGCCTCGGCCGAGCAGATCGCCCTGGCCCTGCAGTCGTTGGCCAGCGCGCTCACGCGCCGCAATCCGTCGCTGGCGCGCGGGCCGCTGATGAGATCGATCGACGCGCTGTTCGACGAGGTGAAGGTGCGCGACGACTACGACCCGTCGCGCTTCGCGGAGAAGCTGGCGGCGGTGCGGGGGGCGGTGTAGTTCGACCTATCATAGCCTGACATACATCCATCGCGCGGTCAATACGCACAGCCATCCAATCGCCAACAGTCCCAGCAGCGGATCGACGACGTAGTCGAACAAATTCACCGACCGGAAGAGCGGAATGTCGTACGCCACCAGCGCCGCCAGCGCCGTGAGCGCGAGCGGCAGTGAGCGCGGGGCCACGGCCACGCCCAGCGTCGCCAGCGCCACCGGGGCCCAGGGTGAAAAGCCGAGGCGGTAGAGGTCGAAGGGGAAGTAGGCGAGCGTGCCGCCGTAGAGGACGAGCGACAGCGCGGCCGCGAACCCGAGCAGCGCGGCGCGCTCGCGGCGCGAGAAGAGCCAGCGTCCGGCGACCAGCGCCAGGAGGGTGATGCTCGGCGTGCCGAGAAGAGTGAGGAATCGCATCATCGCAGGGCGGCGGCCGCCCAGGCCGCATTGAACGTCACGTGGCGGATCCGCGTCCGCTGCCACGTGTAGACGACGTGGTAGCGGCCGTCGGCGGTGGCGATGAGGTACGGGTACGAGTACTCGCGGCGGATGGGGCCGTCGAAGGGCGGGCGGGGATCGTCCTCGAGCTGGAACAGCGCGCGCGAGCCGACGCGCACGATGGCCAGCTTGCGCCGGTCGCCCGGCGTGTTGTTGTAGACGGCGATGAGCGAGCGGTCGGGGAGGAGCGCCGCCGCGACCGCGGAGTCGCGGTGCACGAGCCCGGTCGACTCGACGTCGGACCAATGCGCGCCGCCGTCGCGCGTCTTCGCGAACGTCACCACGCCCGGCGTCCGCGCCGACCAGCGGAAGAACGCGATCGCCTCGCGCGCCGACTGCGGCACGACCGACGGCTGGATCAGCGGATTGGACGCCATCCGGGCGACGTCGACGACGCGGCCGTCGGCGTCGACGCGCGCCAGCGCCGACCACTTCCGCCGCAGCTCGTGATAGATCGGCAGGGCCAGCGTGCCGTCGCCGTACGCGACGGCGGGGTTGCGCACGAGCATGCCGAGGTTGAAGAACGGCGAGGTCACGATGCGCCGCGGCGGCGACCAATGCACCCCGTCGGGCGAGCGGGCCTCCATGATCGTGCTCCCCGACCAGCCGCCGACGATCACAGCGACGTAGAAGAGGCGGACGCCGTTGCGGTCGGCGAAGAGGACGGGGTTGCCGACGCTCTTCACGTGCGCTCCTCGGCCGTTCTCGATCGGGCGCGGCTCCGACCAGCGGCCCGTGCGGTGGTCGAGGCGGGAGACGAAGACGTTGACGTCGGGATCGATCTCGTCGGTGCCGCCGTACCACGCCGCCAGGAGGTCGTGGTCCGGCAATTCGACGAGCGTGGCGGCGTGGACGAAATTCGTCTTCGTCGCCGGGAGAAACTCGCTCGTGAAGAGCGGCGCTTCGTTCGTCTGCGCGATCGGTGGAACGGCGAACGCGCGCGGCGACGCCCAATGATCGGCGCGGCGTGCCCCGAACAGGGCCGCGCCGACGAGCAGCAGTTGCACGAGCGCGCGTTTCAATGCGGCAACCCGAACGCGTAGTAGACGAGGCAGAGCAAGGCCAGCACCGCCGAGCCGCCGTTGATCTCCCGCCGGCGCCCCGTCAGGAGCTTCATCAGTGGATGCAGCACCAGCCCCGCGGTGAGGCCGTTGGCGATGTTGTAGGTGAAGATCATCATCGCGATCGTGGCGAAGGCGGGGGCGAGCTCGGTGAGGTCGCTGAAGTCGATGCGCCGGACCGAGTCGAGCATCAGCACGCCGACGGCGACGAGCGCGGGGCCGTAGGCGAAGCGCAGCTGCTGCAGCGGCTCGACCAGGGGGATGAAGAAGAGCGCCAGCGTGAACCACGCCGCCGTCGTGATCGCCGCCAGGCCGGTGCGCGCCCCTTCGCGGATGCCGACGGCCGACTCGATGTACGCGCCGCTCGTCGACGTGCCGAGGAGGCCGGAGACGATGCAGGCCACGGCGTCGACGGTCATTGGCCGCTCGATGCCGGGGAAGTTGCCGCGCTCGTCGAGCATCCCGCCGGCTGCGCCGACGCCGACGAGCGTCCCCACCGTGTCGAGAAAGCTCATCAGGAACAGCGTCAGCAGGATCGGCAAGAACGACAGGCGCAGGACGCCGACAACGTCGAGCTTGAGCGCGATCGGGGCCAGGCTGTAGTCGCCCACGAACGGCATGGCGAAGACGCCGCGCGGGGCGTGGCCGAGGCCGAGCGCCACGCCGGCGATGGCGGTGACGGCGATGCCGATCAGGATCGCCCCGCGCACGCGCCGCTGCAGCAACACGACGATGACGATGAACCCCGCCACGGCCAGCAGCACCTCGGCCGACCGGAGGTTGCCGATCTTCACCGGCACGCCGGTGCCCGCCGCGACGATGCCGGTCTCGTTGAGGCCGATGAAGGCCAGAAACAGGCCGATGCCGGCGGCAAAGCTGTACTTGAGGCTCGGGGAGATGGCGTTGGCGAGCCAGGCCCGGAGGCCGACGAAAGTGATGATGAGGAAGATCACGCCGCTGACGAAGACGGCGCCGAGGCGCTGCTGCCACGTCACGCCGAGGGCGGCCAGGCCGAAGGCGATAAAGGCGTTTTCGCCCATGTACGGGGCGACGGCGATCGGGCGATTCGCCCAGACTCCCATCAGGAACGACCCGAGCGCGGCCACGACGATGGTGGCCACGGTGCTGGCGCCGGTGGGAAGCCCGGCGGCGCGGAGGATGGCCGGGTTGACGACGATGATGTAGGCCATAGCCAGGAACGTCGTCGTTCCGCCGAGGATCTCGCTGCGCGTGGACGGCTGCATCGGGCGGCGAGAGTCTACCCGCATTGCATCAAACGAAATTTCTGTCAATGACCGTTACGCTGGGCGCACAAATGCGATACCATGCTCGTCGACTAATCTCAGGTCCTCATGGCTCCATCACCAGGGAACGTCCTGATCGTCGAGGACGATGATGGCATTCGCTCTCTGCTCGCGGCGGTTGCGGAGCGCGACGGCTTCCGCATCCGTGTGGCCGGCGACGGCGCGGGCGCGCTCAAAGCCCTCGGCGACGGCGGCGCGGAGCCGGACGTCATCCTCCTCGACCTGATCATGCCGAACGTCGACGGCTTCGGCGTCCTCAGTCATCTGGACCAGAACGCGCCGCATCTGCTGCAGCGGGTGATCGTGCTGACGGCGGCGGCGGAGTCGCACTACCGGAACCGGCCGGAGATGGAGCGGGTCTGGTGCATCCGGCGCAAGCCGCTGGAGATCGACGATCTGAGCGAGCAAATCTTGCGCTGCGCGGCGGCGGGACGGGCCTGAACGGACGCTTCAGAAGAGCTCCTCGGCCAGCGCGACGATGATGCCCGCGGGGCCGCGCATGTAGCAGAGTCGGTACTTGTCCTTGTACTGGGCCACCTCGCCGACGAGCTCCGCGCCGTGGGCGCGCAGGCGAGCGACCGCGTCGTCGACGCTTTCGACGGCGAACATGACGCTCCGCAGGCCCAGCGTGTTCGGCGGTGCGATGGCCGGTTCGATCGCGACGAGCGCCGGATTGCGAAACTTCGTCAGCTCCAGCCGCCCGTGCCCGTCGGGGGTCCGCATCATCACGATGTCGACGTGAACACCTTCGAGCCCGTTGATGCGGTCCACCCACGGGCCCTCGACCGTTGCCTCGCCTTCGATGGTCATGCCGAGCGCGGTGAAAAACGCGATCGCGGCGGGAAGGTCGTCGACGACGACGCTGACGTGATCCAGTCTCTTGATGGTCATGCCCCTTGGATTGCAGAGGCCGTGCGCGGCGCTGACGCAAAGAGCCGGCGGCACGCGCTGCGGGCGAGCGGCTCTATCACCCTTTTCATCGGATGGTTCGCCCGCGAGCACGGCCGCCGGCCGGATGCGACGCGCGGCGGCGGGAGGTCCGTCCACGCCGCCGCGCCAAAGAACGACGGCCACCGAAAGCAGAGCGCCGGGAGAACTGTTAAATCGGCGGCCGGTATTACGGAGAATGCAAATCACCGGCAAAGTTGCTACCTCTCGCGCAAGGGGGGGGGGTCTCGTTTAATGTTTGCTACTATGAAAATTATGGTTGGAGAAAAATTGCGACAGGCCCGGGTCGCGCGCCAGCTTTCTCTTGCCGACGTGGCCAGCGAGGCCCACGTCAGCGCGGCGACGCTTTCACGCGTCGAGCGCGACAAGCAGGCCATCGACGTTGGGCTATTTCTGACGCTTGCGCAGGTGTTGAACGCCGCGCCGGCGGATCTCCTCGCAAGCAGCGATGGCCAGGAGAGCGACGACGCTCTGGCCACGCGCATCGCAGCGATGCAGTCGCGGGAGCGCACGCAGTTGTGGCGCAGGCTCAACGAACAGCGCCGCGAAGTGCGCGTGCGCAAGCGCGCCGATCTGCACAACCTGGCCCAGGAGGTCGAGGAGCTGCTGGCACAGATGGACTTCCTGCGCGAGGAGATCGAGTCGGTTCGGGTCAGCCTGGCCATGAAGCGCTGACGGCCCCGTCGTCCCGACGCTTACGACGACGAGACGCCCGCCGTCGTCCGCCGCAGCTCGTCGACGTCGATCAGCACCATCACCGCGCCGTCGATCTTGTGATCCATCGTCTTGTAGGGACGGACGCGCAGCGAGTACCAGCGCCCGGCGCGGTCCTGCACGTTGGTCTCGCGGACTTCGAGATTGTCGATCACGGAGCTGATCATCCGGTCGAGGTCATCGACCAGGAGCGTGGTCTTCATGTCGCCGATGGGGCGGCCGATGTCGGAGGGGAGGAGATTGAGCACACGCTGCGCGGCGGGGTTGCAGCGGCGGATGCGCATGGCGGCGTCGAGCATGACCACGCCGACGTCGAGGGAGGTGAGGAGATTGCTCAAGTCGTTGTTGACCACGGCCAGCTCCTCGTTGCGGTTCTCCAGCTCCTCGTTGAGCGTGGTCAGCTCCTCGTTCGATGACTGCAGCTCCTCCTTGGCCGTCTCCAGCTCCTCGTTGGTGCTCTGCAGCTCTTCGTTGCTGGACTGGATCTCCTCGTTCGCGGAGCGAAGCTCCTCGTTCATGGCCTCCTGCTCTTCGATGATCGATTGCAGGTACTCGCGGGTGGCGTCGAGCTCGCGCTTGAGGCGGGGCACTTCGCGCATCTCGTCGGTGGTCGGTTTCGGCTTGCGCCGTCCCTTCGTTTCGCGCGCGGGGAGGGGCGAGGGCTCGAAGATGACGGCGAAATAACGGTCGCGGGCCACGCCGACGAAGGGGATGACTTCGACGTCGACGATGACGACGTGGTCGTTGGTCTTCACGCGCACGCCGCTGCGGCGCACGGGCATCTCCTTGCGGCGGGCGCTGTGGACGGCCGTGCGGATCTCGGCCAGCAGGCCTTCGCGGGCCATCTTCAGGAGGTTGAAACTGGCCGTCCCCGGCGCGGGCTCGAGGTAGGGGCTGGTGCGGCCGCGGAACTGCACGATCTCCAGGTTCTCGTTGACGACGACGCCGGGCGGGCAGAAGCGGGCCAGCAGGACACGGTCGGCCTCGCGAGTGATGTGCACGGTGG
>JBKOUP010000224.1:0-4718 GCA_046723495.1 Acidobacteriota bacterium | reverse complement strand
TCGCGCGCCAACTCTGCCAGGCGCGCCTCGCCACCAACAAACGCGATCAGGTATGGCCACTGGAACTCCACCCACTCACTCACTTCCACCCGTCGTTCCATGCCCCTCAGGATACGGCGTCTCTTAAGTTAGTGCGTATGCGGGGCACAGGTGGTGGTCTCGCCAAGGCATGTGCAGCTGCGAGAACCCCAAACTGTCCCCCGTCCCCTGTGCCCTGTCCCCTATTCCGCCACCTCCGCCGCCCGCTGCAGCGCGATCTCCAGCGACTTCGCCAGGTTCCGCCGTCCGAACAGCGCCAGCTTGCGCGCGCGCACGATGGCGCGCAGCGGCTGCGGGCGGATCTCGCAGAGGATCATCGTCGTCCCCTGGTGCCGGCATTTCTTCGCCATCTGCTCGAGGGCGTGGATTCCGGTGGCGTCGATGGCCGGCACGTTGCGCATGCGCAGGATGAAGGCCTTCGGCGGGCGGGGGGAGATCTCCAGCAGCGTGTCGCGGATCTTGTCGGCCGCGCCGAAGAAGAACGGGCCGTTGACTTCGTAGACCTCCACGCCGGGCGGGATCACGCGGCCGTCGATGACCCGCTTGCGCGTGATCTCCTCGTGCACGTCGACGTCGGCGAGCGGCTCGGTGATCCCCTGCACGTGCGTGAGATCGCTCATCCGCTTCATGAACAGCAGCGAGGCCACGACGATCCCGACCTGCACCGCCACCGTCAGATCGACGAACACGGTCAGCCCGAAGGTCAGCACGAGCACGGCGATGTCGCTCTTCGGCGCGCGCAGCAACCCGGCGAAGGAGCGCCACTCGCTCATGTGGTAGGCGACGACGACAAGGATCGCCGCCAGCGACGCCAGCGGCACCATGGCCGCCCACCGGCCGAGGAAGATGAGGATGAGCAGCAGCGTCGCGGCGTGCGTGATGCCCGAGACCGGCGTCCGCCCGCCGGTGCGGATGTTCGTGGCCGTGCGCGCGATCGCGCCGGTGGCGGGGATGCCGCCGAAGAGCGGCGAGGCGATGTTGGCGACGCCCTGCGCGATCAGCTCCATGTTCGATTTGTGCCGGCTGCCGATCATGCCGTCGGCGACGACGGCGGAGAGCAGCGACTCGATCGCCGCCAGCAGCGCCACGGTCATCGCCGGCGAGATGTACTCGCGGAAGTTCGCCCAGTTCACCGACGGCAGATGCGGCGCCGGCAGCGACGACGGCACGGCGCCGAAGCGCGTGCCGATGGTCTCGACCGGCAGATGGAAGAGCTGCACGACGACGGTCGCCGCGATCATGGCCACGAACGGCGCCGGCACGACGCGCGAGATCCTCGGCCACACGATCAGCACGAGCAGCGTGCCGGCGGCCACGAGCGCCGTCGGGACCGAGATCGTGTGGAAGCGCTCCGCGAAGGCCATCCACTTCTCGATGAATCCCGCCGGCACGCCGGCCATCTTCAGGCCGAGAAAGTCCTTCACCTCGCCGGAAAAAATGATCACGGCGATGCCGGAGGTGAAGCCGGTGATGACCGGGTAGGGGATGTATTTGATGAGCGCGCCCATGCGCGCCAGGCCGAGGGCGACGAGCAGCGCGCCGGCCATGATGGTGATGACGACGAGGCCGTCGTAGCCGAACTTGCCGACGATGCCGTAGACGATGACGACGAACGCGCCGGTCGGCCCGCCGATCTGCACGCGGCTGCCCCCGAGCGCGGAGATGAGGAAGCCGGCGATGACGGCGGTGTAGAGCCCGCGCTCCGGCGACACCCCCGAGGCGATGGCGAAGGCGAGGGCCAGCGGAAGAGCCACGATGCCGACCACGACGCCCGCGCCGAGGTCGCGGCCGAGCTGCTCGCGCGTGTAGCCCTCGCGGAGACAGACGATGGATTTGGGGATGAACAACGGGGGAATGGTACAGGGGACAGGGCACAGGGCACGGGGCACAGGTGGTTGTCGTCGCGAGGACACCACCTGTCCCCTGTCCCCTGCGCCCTGCGCCCTTCAATTCAACGTGAACTTCACCGTCAAATCAAACTGCACATCCACCGGCGCGCCGTTCAGCGTTCCCGGCGCGAACTGCCACTGGCGCACGGCGTCGAGGGCCGGCTGCTCGAAGATGGCGTTGCTGCTCGAGAGCACGCGCGCGTCGCGGACGTGGCCGCTCTGGTCGATGATGCATTCGACGACCGCGAAACCGCTCAGGTGCATCCGCCGTCCGAGCTCCGGGTCCGGCGGCGTGACGCGGTGGATCACGACCGGCGCCTTGATCCCCTCGGCCATGGTGTAGATCTTCGGCGGCGCGACGACCGTGGGGGCGGGCGGGCCGTCGCCGACGCCGTCCTTCGTCCCCCACGGCACGCCCGGGGTGCCGTCGCCGGTCGTCGGGGTGCCGAGGATGTCGGTGCTCGGGCCGGTGTCGGCCGCGGCCACGGGCGTGACCGTGTTCGGCACGACACTCGGCGCGACCACGGTCGCCGGCGTCGCCGGCGCCCGGCGCTCCGTCTGCGGCGGCGTCACGGCCGGCTTGGGACGAGGTTGCTGCCCGCCGTCGCCGAGCTTTGGCGGAATCGGCACGAACGGGATGGTGATCTGCCGCGGCGCGCTGACCGGCACGCTCACCGTGGCGATGCTCGCGGCGATGGCGCCGGCGATGGCAGCCGCGTGCGCGGCGACGGAGATTGACAGCAGCCATGGGCGGCGCACGGCGGCCTGCGCGCGGGCCTGGACGACCGAGGTTTCGAACATGGGACCTTCTCCTTTCGAAGCGTTCGATGGCCCGGCCGCGGCGCGCGAAACCGCCCGTTGCAAACAGCGCGTGACGAACCTTTGGCATGTTTGTTTCGTCTATCTACCCCGATGGCCAAACTGAACCGCGATCCCGAGCTCGACCGTCTCGTGGAAGAGCTGAACCAAAACGGCGAAGAGACGCCGCTCCGCCCCGTGCTGCGGCCGAAGGAAGGGTGGCCGCCGGCGCAGGTCCGCTCCGGCAACGCCCTCGAGTCGCTGCTCATCGAGATGGCCCGCCGCGGCGCGAGCGACCTGCACCTCATCGCCGGCTCGGAGCCGGTCTTCCGCGTCGGCGGGCGCCTGGCGCGCGCCGAGGCCGCGCCGCTGTCGGGCGAGGAGACCCAGTCGATCTTCAACGAGCTGATGACCGCGCGCGTCCGTGAGTCCATCGACGCCGGCGGCTCGGCCGACTTCTCCCTCCGCATCACCACCGACGACGGGCGGGGGTGGCGGTTCCGCGTCAACGTCCACCGCCAGCGCGGCACGCTGGCCGCGGCCATCCGCGCGCTGCCGTCGGAGATCCCGACGATCAACGAGCTGAACCTCCCGCTGACGCTCGCGGAGCTCGTGAAGCCGACGCGCGGCCTCGTCCTCGTCTGCGGCCCGACCGGCTCGGGCAAGACCACGACGCTCGCGGCGATGATCGGCGAGATCAACCGCAACGAGGCCCGGCACATCATCACCATCGAGGACCCGATCGAGTACGAGCACCGCAACCAGCAGTCGGTCATCGAGCAGATCGAGGTCGGGCGCGACGCGCCGTCGTTCGCGGCCGCGCTGCGGGCGGCGCTGCGCCAGGACCCCGACGTCATCCTCGTCGGCGAGATGCGCGACCTGGAGACCGTGTCGATCGCCCTGACGGCCGCGGAGACGGGGCATCTGATCCTCTCCACGCTGCACACGAGCGACGTGGCCTCGGCCATCCACCGCATCGTCGACGTCTTCCCGCCCGCGCAGCAGACGCAGATCAAGCAGCAGCTCGCCCTCAGCCTCAACGCCATCGTCTGCCAGCACCTCATCCCGCGATCGAGCGGGGAAGGGCGCTCCGTGGCGGCGGAGGTGCTGCTGGCCACGAACCCGGTGCGCAATCACATCCGCAACGACAAGCTGACGAATCTCGTCTCCGAGATCACCCTCGGCAAGCGCCTTGGCATGATCTCGCTGGAGGACTCGCTGGTGCGCCTGATCCGGCAGGGGTACATCAGCGTCGACGACGCCCGGGTGCGATCGTCGCGGCCGGACGAGTTGGACTCCCTGCTCCGAGGCTAGAATCGCGCCTCGTGCGCCGCCGCCTGGACTTCGCGATCGTCGTCGCCGTCGCGGCGCTGACGAACTTCGCCTACTTCTACTTCAGCAACGGCGACTACTTCTACCCCGACTCCCTCACCTACCTCGGCCCGGCCAAGATGCTCCTGGCCGGCCACGGCTTCGCCACGCAGCCGGGCGTGCCCGAGATCATGCGCACGCCGCTGTATCCGCTGATGCTCGCCGCGTTCGGCGCGCGCGTCGTGCCGGTGATCGTCTTCCAACATCTATTGAATGTTGCGCTGGCGGTGGCGATCTACCTCTTCACGCTGCGCTGCGGACGCTTCGCGGCGCTCGTCGCGGCGATCCTCTTCGCCATCGACCCGCCGACGCTGCACTACGCGAACAAGGTGCTGACGGAGACGTGCTTCACGGCGCTGCTATTTGTCGTGTTCGTGATGCGGAGGCCTGCCCTCCAGGGACTGCTGACGGGAGTGCTCGTCCTGATGCGGCCCGTGGCCATCGCCTACTTCGTCGTCCTGGCCGTCCTGCGCGGCTGGCGGCGGACGACGGCGATCTTCGTCGCGGCGGCGCTCGTCCTGCCGCTGGCCTGGGCGCTGCGGAATCGCATCGAAGGCGGCGAGTTCACCGTCTCCGTCGTCGCCGCGAACAACCTCCTGCTGCACCGCGCCGCTGCCGCAC
>JBKOUP010000075.1:0-6302 GCA_046723495.1 Acidobacteriota bacterium | reverse complement strand
GGTCATCGTCGTCCCGATCGCCATCACCCTCTACGTCATCGTCGAGGCTTTCTTCTGGGTCGACCGGCTCCTGCCGCTGCGCACGCCGGGGCTCGGCTTCGCCGTGACGATCGTCCTCATCGTCGCCGTCGGCGTGCTGGCCTCGAACATCGTCGGCCGGACGCTGCTGCGCCTCACCGAGACCATCTTCACCCGCGCGCCGATCGTGCGCATCGTCTACGCCGCGGTGAAGGACCTGCTGGAGGCCTTCGTCGGCGACAAGAAGCGCTTCGACAAGCCGGTGGCCGTGGCCCTGACGCCGGACGGCGCCGTCCGCTCCTTCGGCTTCGTCACGCAGGAGGACCTCGACTTCCTGGCCATGCCCGGGCACGTAGCCGTCTACATGCCCTTCTCGTACAGCATGGCCGGCGGCCTGGTGGTCGTGCCGCGGGAGCGCGTGGAGCGCGTCGACGCCGACAGCGCCAGCCTCATGGCCCTGGTCGTTTCCGGCGGCGTTTCCCGCGCTGGCGCGAGACGTGAACGGTGAACGCGGCGGTGTTGCACACGTTCCGGTTTTGTATATGATCGCCCGCACCGTCGGCGGTGACTTGACGGCTCGACAATTCGCTCCGCAGTGGCAGCCCCGCTTCGCAATCGCTCGACAATCCGATGGCGCAAATCTTTCACCGTAGTGCCAACACGCTCTCGCGTGTGACGATCTTCGGCGCGGTCTTCATCGTCGCCTTCGTCCTCTGGGTGATTGGAGGTATCGTCCGCTCTCCTGTTGCAACGGACCAGGGCGTGTTTCGCGAGCAGCCCGTCCCCTTCAGCCATCAGCACCACGTCGCCGGCCTCGGCATCGACTGCCGCTACTGTCACACCTCGGTCGAGACCTCGTGGTTCGCCGGCATCCCGCCGACGCAGACCTGCATGAACTGCCACGCCCAGATCTGGACGAACGCCGACATGCTCGCCCCCGTGCGCAACAGCTTCGCCACCGGCACGCCGCTGGTGTGGTCGCGCGTCCACCGGCTGCCCGACTTCGTCCACTTCAACCACAGCATCCACGTGAACAAAGGAATCGGCTGCGCCAGCTGCCACGGCCGCGTCGACAAGATGGCCCTGACGTACCAGGCCTCGCCGCTGACGATGGAGTGGTGCCTCGCCTGCCACCGCGCACCGGAGAAGAACGTCCGCCCGAGGGCGGAGGTGTTCAACATGGCCTATGTCGCAAAGAATCAGGAGGAGCTCGGACCGCAGTTGGTCCGCGAATACAAGATTCAGAAATTGACGAGTTGTTCGACGTGCCATTACTGAGTTCTTAGTTGTTAGTTCTTAGTTCTTAGTTCTTAGCTTCCCAACGATCAACTAAGAACTAAGAACCAAGAACTAAGAACCAAGAACCTCGCGATGAGCGACACAAAACTGACCTTCAACGACTTCCGCGCCCGCATCGGCGACACGCGCAAACGCGAGTTCTGGCGCTCGCTCGACGAGCTCTCGCGCAGTGAGGCCTTCGACGACGTCCTCGCCAACGAGTTTCCGCAGCAGGCCCTGCCGCTGCAGCGCGGCGTCGACCGGCGCGAGTTCGTGAAGCTGATGAGCGCCTCCATGGCCCTGGCGGGGCTGGCGGCGTGCAACCGCCCCGAGCAGAAGATCGTCCCGTACGTGAAGCAGCCGGAGAATCTCATCCCCGGCAAGCCGATGTACTTCGCCACGGCCATGACCATGGGCGGCGTCGCCCAGGGCGTGCTGGCCACGTCGCACCTCGGCCGCCCGACGAAGGTCGACGGCAATCCCGATCACCCGTCGTCGCTCGGCTCAAGCGACTCGCAGATGCAGGCCTCCATCCTCGGCCTCTACGATCCCGACCGCGCCCAGGTCGTCTACCAGCTCGGCGAGATCCGCACCTGGAGCGAGTTCGTCGCCGCGCTCGTCCCGGTCGCGAGCGCCGCGAAGACAAACGGCCGCGGCCTCCGCCTCCTCACGCAGACGATCACCTCGCCCTCCTTCGGCGCGCAGATCCAGCAGCTGCTGACGACGTACCCCGGCATGCAGTGGCACCAGTGGGAGCCGGTGAACCGCGACAACGTCCGCGAAGGTCTGAAGATGGCCTTCGGGAACTACGTCAACGCCGTCTACCACTTCGACAAAGCCAACGTCGTCGTCTCCCTCGACGCCGATTTCACCAGCAGCGGCCCCGGCCACCTCCGCTACGCGCGCGACTTCGCCGGGCGGCGGACGGTGCGGCGCGGCAAGACCACGCCGATGAACCGCCTCTACTCGATCGACAGCGGCCTCTCCAGCACCGCCGGCCTCGCCGACCATCGCTATCCGGTGAAGCCGTCGGAGGTGGAGACGTGGGCGCGCGCGCTCCTGGCCGGCGGCGGCGGGCACAAGGACGTCGCCGCCATCGCGCGCGACCTCCAGCGCAACCGCGGCGCCTCCATCGTCATCGCCGGCGAGGGGCAGCCGCCGGTCGTGCACGCCATCGCCATGGCCATCAACCAGCAGCTCGGCAACGTCGGATCGACGATCACGATCACCGATCCGCTCGAAGTCGCGCCGGTCAATCAGCTCGAGTCGCTGCGCGCGCTCGTGACCGACATGAACGCCGGCGCGGTCAAGGCGCTGATCATTCTCGGCGGCAACCCCGTCTTCGACGCGCCGGCGGACTTCAACTTCGCCGCGGCGCTGAGCAAGGTGCCGTTCCGCGCGCACCTCGGCGCCTACTACGACGAGACCTCGATGCTCTCGCACTGGCATGTGCCGGAGACGCATTACCTGGAGACGTGGGGCGACGCGCGCGGCCACGACGGCACGGTCTCGATCCAGCAGCCGCTCATCGCGCCGCTCTACAACGGCCGCGCCGCGACCGAAGTCGTCGGCGCGCTCCTCGGCGGTCTCGACGCCTCGCCCTACGACGTCGTGCGCGCGTATTGGCTCTCCCACGGCGCCAATGAGCAGACGTGGCGGCAGTGGCTCAACGACGGCGTCGTGGCCGGCTCCGCGCTGCCGCCGCGCGGCGGCGCGTCCGCGTCGACGGCCATTCCGCCGCCGGCGCCGCGGCCGAACGTTCCGGGCGACTACGAGCTGCACATCGTCCCCGACCCGAACATCCACGACGGCCGCTTCGCCAACAACGCCTGGCTGCAGGAGCTGCCGAAGCCGCAGTCGAAGCTCTGCTGGGAGAACTTCGCCATCGTCTCGCCGGCCACGGCGATCGCCATCGGCTTCAACGACGCCGAGCGCGGGCCGCTGAACAACGAGCTGGAGACGCGGCGCGTCCGCGTCAAGTATCGCGGCCGCGAAGTCGTGCTGCCGCTGTGGGCGGTCCCCGGACATCCCGACGGCGTGATCACCGCGCACCTCGGCTACGGCCGCAGGAACGGCGGACGCATCGCTAGCCCGCCGGGCGCCGCGCCGATCGGCGCCGACCTCTACCCGCTGCGCTTCTCCGACGCCCCGGCCGGCGGCGCCGGCGCGATCGCGTCGCTCACCGACGAAGGCGCCTACCCGATCGCCTGCACGCAGGAGCACCAGAGCATCAACCCCGGCGACGTCGGCGGCAACCGCGAGATCATCCGCCTGCGCACGGAGTCGGAGGCCAAGGACGAAGGCGGGCACGAGTCGATGTACCCGCCGTACGCCTACAACGGCCACGCCTGGGCCATGGTCATCGATCCGTCGGTCTGCACCGGCTGCAACGGCTGCGTCGTGGCCTGCCAGTCCGAGAACAACATCGCCGTCGTCGGCAAGAACGAAGTCCACCGCCAGCGCGAGATGCACTGGCTGCGCATCGATCGCTACTACCGCGGAGCGCCGGAAAATCCGGAGATCTACCACCAGCCGGTGCCGTGCATGCAGTGCGAGAACGCGCCGTGCGAGTCGGTCTGCCCCGTGGAGGCCACCTCGCACAGCAGCGAGGGTCTGAACGACATGACCTACAACCGCTGCGTCGGCACGCGCTACTGCTCGAACAACTGCCCGTACAAGGTGCGCCACTTCAACTTCTTCCACTACTCCGACTACACGACGGCCGCGCTCAAGCCGATGCGCAACCCCGACGTCACCGTGCGCACCCGCGGCGTGATGGAGAAGTGCACCTACTGCGTGCAGCGCATCAACGCCGCCAAGATCGAAGCCGAGAAGCGCGGCGGCGACCAGCGCGTTCGCGACGGCGAAGTGGTGACGGCGTGCCAGCAGGCGTGCCCGACGGACGCGATCGTGTTCGGGGACATGAACGATCCGAAGAGTCGGGTGGCGCAGCTGAAGAAGGAGCCGTCGAACTATGGGCTGTTGGCGGAACTGAATACGAAGCCGCGGACGACGTACCTCGCGGTGGTGCGGAACCCGAATCCGGAGATCAGGGGATGAAAACCAGAAACCAGAAACCAGAAACCAGAAGGGCTCGTTGCGAGATGCGCGAGCTTCTGGTTTCTGGTTTCTGGTTTCTGGTTTAATAAACATGGCCGAACGCAACGAACTCACCCCCGCCCACGAGGTGCGCCCCACCACGCAGGAGCTCAAGATTCCTGCGCGCTTCATCCCCACTCCCACCGTCGAGCCGGGCCACACCTTTGCTTCCGTCACCGACCACATCAGCTCCATCGTCCTGCGCAAGAAAATGCCGGCGGGCTGGTGGCTCCTCTTCGGCGTCGGCACCCTCGGCATGGGTCTCCTCACCGTCGCCATCGTGGCCATCGTCGGCATCGGCGTCGGGCTGTGGGGCATCAACCATCCGGTCGGTTGGGGCTTCGACATCGTCAACTTCGTCTGGTGGATCGGCATCGGCCACGCCGGCACGCTCATTTCCGCCATCCTCCTCCTGCTGCGGCAGGGGTGGCGCACCTCCATCAATCGCTTCGCCGAGGCCATGACCTTGTTCGCCGTGGCGGCGGCGGGCTTGTATCCGGCCCTGCACACCGGGCGTCCGTGGTACGACTACTGGCTCTTCCCCTACCCGAACACCATGGTCTTGTGGCCGCAGTTCCGCAGCCCGTTGATGTGGGACGTCTTCGCCGTCTCCACCTACGCCACCGTCTCGTTCCTCTTCTGGTTCGTCGGCCTCATCCCCGACCTGGCCACGCTGCGCGACCGCGCCAACACCCGCATCGGGCGCGTGATCTACGGCATGCTCTCCCTCGGCTGGCGCGGCTCGGCGAAGCACTGGTACCGCTACGAGTCGGCCTACCTGCTGCTGGCCGGCCTCTCCACGCCGCTCGTCCTCTCCGTGCACACCATCGTCAGCTTCGACTTCGCCGTCTCGCAGATCCCCGGCTGGCACGCCACCTTTTTCCCGCCGTACTTCGTCGCCGGCGCCGTCTACGCCGGATTCGCCATGGTCCTGACGCTGTCCATCCCGGCGCGGAAGATCTTCAAGCTCGAAGACTTCATCACCATGAAGCACCTCGAGAACATGGGGAAGGTCATGCTGGCCACCGGCCTCATCGTCTTCTACTCCTACGTCATGGAGTGCTTCTTCGCCTTCTACAGCGGCAACCTCTTCGAGCGCTACATGTGGATCAACCGCGCCAGCGGGCCGTACCGGCACATGTACTACGCGCTGATCATCTGCAACGGCCTGGCGCCGCAGCTGATCTGGTTCAGGAAGATCCGCACCAGCCCGCTGGGACTCTTCATCACGGCCATGTTCGTCAACGTCGGCATGTGGCTGGAGCGCTTCGTCATCATCCCGACGTCGCTCTCGCGCGACTTCCTGCCGTCGTCGTGGGGGATGTACCACGGCACGATCTGGGACTGGGCGATGTACCTCGGATCGATGGGACTCTTCCTCTTCCTGCTCGCGCTCTTCATCCGCTTCCTGCCGATGATCTCGATCTTCGAGATGCGGACGATGCTGCCCGCCGCCGAGTCGCATGCGGAGGGCGAGCATGCCGAACACCGCGAAGAACGCGGCCACGAGGATCGTGCACTCGAACGTGATCGGGATCCACGCCGGCCACGAGTTGAACGGCTTGCCGCCGATGTTCAGCGGATAGGCGAGCACGTTCGCGTACCAGCACATCACGAAGCCGCCGATGCCGCCGAGAATGCCCATGCCGAGGACGATCGAGGACAAGCGCGACTTGTGAAAGCCGATCGCTTCCGCGAGTCCGTGAATCGGGAACGGCGAGTACGCGTCGAAGTCGCGATAACCCGCCTCACGCGTGGCATTCGCGGCGTCGAGCAGCGACTGCGGGTCGTTGAACTCCGCCATGATTCCGTAGGTGCCTTCGCGCGGTTTGCCTATCGGCATACGGGTCTCTCCGCGAAGAAATGTGTGTCATTCCGAGCGTAGCGAGGAACCTGGGGGCTCGGGT
>JBKOUP010000375.1:0-10602 GCA_046723495.1 Acidobacteriota bacterium | reverse complement strand
ACTCTGTTCTGATCGACGGAAATTTTCTTGTCGCGCAGGGTTACTGTCACTTCGGGCATCTCTACACCTCTCTGTTGTTATCGAACCTCAGCTATTGTAGCGCTTTTTTGTAGGCCTCCGACGAACGAAGCAATGCAAATTCTGGATCGCGCTCGATCTCGGATCGTTGGTATCCGTTGGAAATCGCTTTTCTGATCCATGTGATCGCGCCCGCCGAGTCGCCATTCGCATTCGCGACGATCGCAGCACGGTACTCAATATTGATGTTCGTCGGATCGATCGAAAGGGCACGCGATATTTCCGCATTCGCATTAGCGCGATGGCCTAGCTTTGCCAAGCATTCGGCCAATCGAGCGAGGACGGCAGCATTACCGGGGTTTACCTGAAGTTCTGCTCTCGCAAGCCTAACTGCTTCGTCGTATGCATGTGCGGCTTTTTGATCGGCATCGGGAACCCATCGGTATGCGTCGCCCAAATTCGCCCAATAGTTGTACTTGTGTGGACTGAGCGCTACTGCTTTTTCAATGGCTGCAGCGGCGTCCGAATATCTCCCCAAAAAGTAATAGCACGTACCGATATTCGAGTACGCCTGATCGGTAGGTTTGCGTCGGATCGATCGCGAAAATGTCTGAATTGCCTCCTCATATCGGCCCATCTGTTCATACATCGCACCCAAGTTGTTGTAGCCGCGCTCGTTATCTGGCAGCAATTGCACGACCTTCTCAAACATTCGCGCGGCGTCGGCGTATCTTGCGCGCCTGTAGTAGAACGTGCCGAGCATGTTGTACGCGCCCCAATAGTTTGGCTGCAGCTCAATCGATTTGAGGTACGCCTCCTCGGCTTCCCGCACTTTCCCCGCTGCTTTGTATGTCTCGGCCACGCCGAGAATCGCATCTGCATTGTTCGGCTCCTGAGCGAGCGTCGCCCTGTACTCCGCGACCGCTTCGTCAAGTTTGCCTGTCTGCCGGCGCAGATCGCCTAGCGTGAGATGCACGTCTGGATTCTGCGGATCCGCCGTCACGGCGCGTTCGCAGGCCGCCGTCGCGGGCACCGCCCATTTCGGATCGTGCGTAAGTTGGAACTTGTAGAGATAGGCTCGCCCCAGCGCCGCCTGCACGGAGGCCGAGTTGCTCTTCGAGCCGAGCTCCTGGAGGATCTGGATTCCGCTGTCCACCTCCAGCTCGGAGTCGTACCTTCGCAGATGGCCGAGCGCCTCGAGGAAGCGAGCGTGAGAGATCGTGGTATCCGCGGGCGTCACCTTGAATGCCGGCGTCCCCAACTGCAGCGTGCTCGCGACGCTCGCGGCTAGGTGATCCTCGATCGAGAACAAATCCGCGACCGGGCCGTCGATCACGTCGCCTCGCTCCGTTCCGTTCGCGACGTCGAGGACGCGGAAGTTGACGCGGATCTGGTCGTGGTCGCGTTGCATGGAGCCGGTCAGGGCTACGGTGGCGCCGAGGTCGCGGGCGACTTTGCGGACGTCCGTCGACGCCAGCGACTCCGTCGACGGCCGCATCACCTGCACCGACGGGAAGTGCGCGAGGCGCGACGACAGCGTCTCGGCCATGCCGTCGACGACGAACTGGCCGTTCGGGTCGCCGCTCAGGTCCTTGAAGCGCATCACCGCTACATACTTCTTTGACGTGTCCGTCCGCGGCAGAAAGCGCCAGAGCGTGTAGCCGAGCGTGCCCAGCACGATCACCGTGATCGACGACGCCACGGCAATCGTCTTCTTCTTGCGCCCGCGCGGGCGCTGGAATCGCTGCACCGACCACGGGCTATCGGCCAGCGTGTCGGCGGCGACGCGCGTGCTCAGCTCGCGCAGCTCCTGGGCCACGTCCTTCGTCGAGGCGTAGCGCTCGTCCGGTTTCTTCGCCAGGAGGCGTTCCACGATCCAGCCGAATTGCTCGGGCGCTTTCGGATTGATCGTGCGGATCGGCTTCGGGTCCTCGTGCAGGATCGCGGACAGCGTGTCGATCGCGTTCGGGGCGTCGAAGGCCGGCTTCCCGGTGGCGATCTCGTACAGGATCGCGCCGAGCGCGAACTGATCAGAGCGCGCGTCGAGCGGCTTCCCTTGGGCCTGTTCCGGCGACATGTAGCCGACCGTGCCGAGGATCGTGCCGGGCGTCGTCCCGGGCAGGTTCAGCTCTGCGGTGACGTCGTGCTCGTCGGCCGGGCGGGTCATCTTGGCCAGCCCGAAGTCGAGGATCTTGACGAAGCCGTCGTTCGTCACCATCACGTTTTCCGGCTTCAGGTCGCGGTGCACGATGCCCTGCCCGTGCGCCGCCGCCAGCCCCTCGGCGATCTGCGCGGCGATCTCCAGCGTCTTCCGCGCCGTCAGCGGCCCCTCGGCCACGTAGCTGCGCAGGTCGCGCCCCTCGATGTACTCCATGACGATGTACGGGCGGCCGCCCTCGGTGTCGATGTCGTGGATCGTGACGATGTTCGGATGGTTCAGCGACGACGCGGAGCGGGCCTCGTGCGTGAAGCGCGCCAGCGTCTCCCGGTCCTCGGAGAGGCGGACGGGGAGGACCTTGATGGCCACTTTGCGGCCCAGGACCGGGTCGCGGGCGACGTAGACCTCGCCCATGCCGCCGGCGCCGAGAGGGCCAAGGATCTCGTACTGCCCGAGACTTTCGCGCGCGCTGATCATTCTGACCGCGCGCGGATTTTATTGCGAACGCCGTTAGGCCGCGAGCGGAAGGCGCCGAGCCAGACGCACCGCGACCTTCCACTGGCGCCGCGACTGACGCACCCACTGCTTCGCCTCGCGCCGCGTCTTGCGCCAGCGCAGCCCGGCGGCGCGCTCCTCGACGTGCTGGCGCCACAGCTTGAGCGCGGTCTCGATGTTGTCGTATGCCACGCGCAGTCGGCGGCGCACCTCCTCGCCGAGCGACTCCGGCGCCGCCTCGAGATGCGGCTCGATGGCGCGCAGCACGGCCTGGAGGCGGGCCTGCTCGATCTGCGGCGGCGGCGCGACGCGGAGGTCCCTGGCCAGCCCGACCGCGCGCAGGCCGCGGATCAGCCACTTGCTCGGATCCCAGTGATACCAGCGGACGCCGTTCCGGAAATCAATCGGGAAGCGGTGATGGAAGCTGTGATAGCCCTCGCCAAAGGTGAGGATGGCCACGACCCAGTTGTCGCGCGCCGAGACTTCGGCGTTGTACGTCTGCTTGCCCATGCTGTGGGCGAGCGAGTTCACGAAGAACGTCGTCTGATGCAGGACCACCAGCCGCGCGAAGCCGCCCCACAGCAGCCCGGCGATCCAGTCGCCGCAGAGCCAGCCGACGACGATCGGAATCCCGAAGCCGGCCACGATCATGATCTGGCGGTGCCAGCGGTGCTGCCACATGACGATGCGGTTGCGGTAGAGGTCGGGCACGTTGTCGAAGTCGTTGCCGGGACTCTTGTAGAAGATCCAGAGGATGTGCGCCCACCAGAACCCGCGCTTGATGCTGTACGGGTCCCAGTCGGTGTCGACGTTCTGGTGATGCCTGCGATGGCCGGCGGACCACCAGAGGATCGAGTGCTGCGCGGCCAGCGCGCCGAAGAAGGCGAAGAGCGCCTGCGCCGCGGGCGAGCAGGTGTAGCTGGTGTGGGCGAAGGCGCGGTGGTAGCCGGCGGTGATGGAGATGCCCGCCAGGACGTAGAGCGTGAAGAAAAGCGCGAACATCCACCAGTGGAAGCCGACGCGCATCGTGTAGAGCGCGGTGCCGAGGATGCCGACGACCGGCGTCAGCGTGAAGAAAACGATGTTTACCCAGTCCTTCTCTCGGGCTGCTGAGCTCAACGAATCCCCCTTTTTGGAGCGGAAAGCATACGTCCAGTTGCGCCTACGAAGCAATTCGTACGTGCTGCGCCGATGAAACGTCACCCGGTGATCATCGGCAGGTCGACGCCGCGCTCCTTCGCCACCTGCACGGCCTCGGCGTAGCCGGCGTCGGCGTGGCGCATCACGCCCGTGCCCGGATCGGTGGTGAGAACGCGCTCCAGCCGGGCGGCCGCGGCGTCGCTGCCGTCGGCGACGATGACCATTCCGGCGTGCAGCGAGTAGCCGATGCCGACGCCGCCGCCGTGATGGAACGAAACCCACGTCGCGCCGGCGGCGGTGTTGAGCAGGGCGTTGAGGATGGGCCAGTCGGCGATGGCGTCGGAGCCGTCCTTCATCCCCTCGGTCTCGCGATTCGGCGAAGCGACGGAGCCGGCGTCGAGGTGGTCGCGCCCGATCACGATCGGCGCCTTGACCTTCTTCTCGGCGACGAGGCGGTTGAAGAGCAGCCCGGCCTTGGCGCGCTCGCCGTAGCCGAGCCAGCAGATGCGCGCCGGGAGTCCCTGGAATTCGACGCGTTTCTGGGCCATGCGGATCCAGCGGTGCAGCGCGGCGTCGTGCGGGAAAAGCTCGAGGAGAGCCTCGTCGGTGGCGAAGAGATCGGAGGGGTCGCCGCTGAGCGCGGCCCAACGGAACGGGCCTTTCCCTTCGCAGAAGAGCGGGCGGATGAAGAGCGGCACGAAGCCGCCGACGTCGAAGGCGTTCGTGACGCCGGCGTGGTCGCGGGCCTGTCCGCGCAGGTTGTTGCCGTAGTCGAACGTCACTGCGCCGCGGCGCTGCAGCTCGATCATGGCGCGCATGTGCCGCGCCATCGTCTCGAACGACAATTCGACGTACATCTCCGCGCTCGACTCGCGCATGGCCAGCGCGGCGTCGTATGACATGCCGGCGGGGACGTAGCCATTGAGCTCGTCGTGCGCGGAGGTCTGGTCGGTGAGGACGTCGGGGACGATGCCGCGCGCGATCAGCGCTTCGAGCAGATCGACGGCGTTGGCGACGACGCCGATCGACACGGCCTCGCCGGCGTCGCGGGCCTGCAGGGCGCGGGCGATGGCGGCGTCGAGCGAGGGCGCCCTCTCGTCGAGGTAACGCTTGTCGAGGCGGCGCTGGATGCGCGACTCGTCGACCTCGGCGATGAGCGCGGTGGCTTCGTTCATCGTCGCGGCCAGCGGCTGCGCGCCGCCCATCCCGCCCAGGCCGGCGGTGACGACGAGCTTTCCTTTGAGGGAATTGTCGAAGCGCTGCCGCGCGACGGCGGCGAAGCACTCGTACGTGCCTTGAAGGATGCCCTGCGTGCCGATGTAGATCCACGAGCCGGCGGTCATCTGGCCGTACATGGTGAGGCCAAGGGCGTCGAGGCGGCGGAACTCGTCCCAGGTCGCCCAATTCGGGACCAGGTTCGCGTTGGCGATGAGCACGCGCGGGGTGTCCGCGTGGGTCTTGAAGACGCCCACCGGCTTGCCGGACTGCACGAGCAGGGTCTCGTCGTCGCCGAGGCGGCGGAGCGTGGCCACGATGGCATCGAAGCATTCCCAGTTGCGCGCGGCCTTGCCGATGCCGCCGTAGACGATGAGCTGCTCGGGCCGCTCCGCGACCTCGGGGTCGAGGTTGTTCATCAGCATGCGCAGCGCGGCTTCCTGCTGCCACCCGCGGCAGGAGAGCTCCGTGCCGCGCGGCGCGTGGATGACGCGGCTTGGGTCGAGCGCGGTGGTCATGGTTTGATTCTATGCCGATGGCGACGAAGAAGCAGGAGCGCGCGACGGAGATCAACGCGCGGCTGAAACGGATGTATCCGAAGGCGAAGTGCTCGCTCGATTACACGACGCCGTTCGAGCTGCTCATCGCCACGATGCTGTCGGCGCAGTCGACGGACGTGCGCGTGAACATCGTCACGAAGTCGCTCTTCCGCAAGTACCCCGGGCCGGCGGCGTTCGCGAACGCGAGCCAGGTGGAGATGGAGCGCGACGTCAAGCAGACGGGGTTCTTCCGCAACAAGGCCAAGGCGGTGATCGCGGCGTCGAAGGCGATCGTGGAGCGTCACGGCGGCGAGGTGCCGCGGACGATGGAGGAACTGACGGCGCTGCCGGGCGTGGGGCGGAAAACGGCGAACGTGGTGCTGGGGAACGCGTTCAAGATCAACGTGGGCGTGGTGGTGGACACGCACGTGGCGCGCGTGTCGGGCCGGCTCGGCCTGACGGCGCAGAGCGAGCCGGAGAAGATCGAGCAGGATCTGATGAAACTGATCCCGCAGAAGGAGTGGACGGTGTTCTCGCACCGGCTGATCTACCACGGGCGCCAGATCTGCGCGGCCCGCAAGCCGAAGTGCGCGGAGTGCGATCTGAACGATGTGTGCCCGAGCGCGGAGGAGCCGCGAGGGGATTAAGGGATCAGAATTCGACGAAGTCTTTGCTGTAGCGGCTGAGGTCCAGGCGTTCCTCGTCTGGAATCAGCCGGATGCCCCATTCCTGCATCGCTAGCGCGCCGAAGAGGATCTCGATGTCTTTTCCGTCCTCGTCTTGTCCAATCTCGTCGATAACCCACGCGGATGTCGAAATTGGACGGCCTTCGATCCGGGCGTTGAGAATCGCCTGTGTATTCGTCTCGTGAACCGCTCCTCCAAGCGCCGGCCGGAACGTCTCAGGTGCCGGCGATGTCTTCAGCAACCGCGCGACCGCGGGAACGATATATGTGCGGCGGGCGCCAGTGTCGAATAGCGTCCAGAACTTCGAGCCATCGACTTCGATTGCCTGACGAATTCTTCCCACGGCGACATTCTACGGCGGATCCACCGTCCCCTGCTTCGTCCAGGGCCCGCATCGCGCCACCCGCCACGCCGCCTTCGCCCCGCCCACGATCAATCCGTACTTCGCGATCGCTTCGTGGCCGTAGTGCGAGCATGTTGGCGTGAAGCGGCATTGCACGACCCCGCGCAGATGCGGCGAGACGTGTGCCTGGTAGCGCTCGATCGCGAAGAGAGCGCCGCGCGTGCCGGCGGGGGACGCCGCGAGCAGCAGCAACAGCGCGGCCGCGATCAGCCACGCTCGGCGGCTTTTGCCTGGTCCCATAGCGCGTCCATCTGCTCCAGCGAGAGCTGATCGAGATTCTTGCCGCTCTCGCGCACTGACGACTCCATCGACTCGAAGCGGCGGCGGAACTTGCGGTTCGTCGACTGCAGGGCCTCCTCGGCGTTCACGTTCAGCTTGCGGGCGATGTTGGCGATCGTGAAGAGAAGATCGCCGATCTCATCGTGGATTTGGGTCTCGTCGCCGGAATCAACCGCTTCTTGTAACTCGGCGATTTCTTCTTGAATTTTGGAGAACACGTCCGACGTCCGCCGCCAGTCGAAGCCGACGCGCGCGGCCTTCTCCGTCAATCGCGCCGCCTTCAGCAGCGCCGGCAGCGACTGCGGCACGCCGGCCAGCACGCTCTTGTTCTCCGCCTTCCGCTCCTCGTTCTTCAGCTTCTCCCAGTTCACCAGCACCTGCTCGGCGTCGCGCGCTTCCACGTCGCCGAACACGTGCGGGTGGCGGCGCACCAGCTTCTCGTAGATCGCCGTCACGGAGTCGCCGATGTCGAACGAGCCCTCTTCGCGCGTCACCTCGGCCACGAACACGGCTTGCAGCAGAAAGTCGCCGAGCTCCTCGCAGAGGCCGCGGCGGTCGTCGCGGTCGATGGCGTCGACCACCTCGTACGACTCTTCGATGATGAACGGCTTCAGCGAGGGGAGCGTCTGCTTGCGGTCCCACGGGCAGCCGTCCGGGCCGCGCAGCTTGGTCATCAGCTGCACGAGCTCATCAAATGTTCGTTTCATGCGGCGATTCTACTTTCTGCTACGATTTTCCTTCGCCGCGACGACGCCCCATGTCCAACACTGTCCTCATTGTCGCCACTGAGCCGGCGGCGAAAGCGCCCGCCGAAGTCGCGGAAGCGCTGAGCTTCAAGCCCGTCGTGGCGGCGAACGAGCAGGAAGCGCTGGATCTGCTGGACCGCGAGAACTTCACCCTCATCGCCGTCAGCGGCGGCTCCTCGCCCCTGCTGCGCCAGGAGGCGGAGCGGAAGCAGCCGATGGCGCGGCTGCTCGATCTGCCGGACTCGCACGGCGAGGACGTGCGCGCGCTGATGCTGCGCTACCTCGACCGGCGGGCGCCGCGGCGCTTCGCCTCCGAGCAGCGCTACCGCTTCCTCTCCGCGATCCTGGAGTCGTTCACGACGACGCTGGAGCTCCGCGAAGTGCTCCGGCGCATCGTCACCATCACCCGCGAGGAGTTCGGCGCCGACCGGGCCTGGCTGCTGCATCCGATCAACGAGACCGCGGAGTTCACGAACGTCCGCTTCTCGGTGAGCGCTCCGCACTTCGACAACAACGACCTCGCCGAGGCCGGCCCGGTCTCGCTGGCGAACTCGCGCGGGCTGATCCGGCGGGCCATGGAGTCGCCGCTGCCGGTCGTCGTCCATCGCGGCGACGCCGACCTCGACGAGGAGCTCTGCGGGCGCTACGGCGTGGAGTCGGAGATCGTGCAGATCCTCCGCCCGCGCGAGGAAGAGCCGTGGGCCTTCGGCATGCACCACTGCTCGTCGCGGGAGTGGACGGAGGAGGAAGTCGATCTCTTCGGCGAGATCGGCCGCTACGCCACGCTCGCGCTGAACAACACCCTGCTCCACGCGCGCGCGGTGCGGGAGATGGCCAAGGTCAACGCCATCCTCGACCAGATCCCGGAGTCGGCCGCGATCTACGACGCCGCCGGACGTCTGGAGCGGATGAACGCCGCGGCCACGCGCGAGCCGACGACGATGTTCGCCCCCGACGCCGGGTCGCGCGCCAGGCAGCACCGCTACATCGACGGGAGTCCGCTCTCGCCGAGCGAGCTGCCCTCGATCCGCGCGCTGCGCGGCGAGACGGTGAAGTCCGACTACCTCGTGCACGACGGCCGGACCGACGACGACCGCGTCGTGAACCTGAAGGCCGCGCCGATCCGCGACGATCACGGGCGCATCATCGGCTCCGTCGTCCTCTCGCGCGACGTCACCGAGGAGCGGCAGAACGCCGAGCGCGAGTCGTGGCGCCGGCGCCGCGCCGAATGCCTGGCCAACCTCGGCCTGGAGTCGGTGACGATGCAGCCGACCTTCGAAGACCTCAACGAGACCGCGCTGCGCGTCGCCAAGGCCGTGGCCGGCTCCGTCAAGATCTTCCTCTATCACGCGGCCAACGGGCTGCTCGACCTCGTCGGCTGGGGGACGACGGAGCCGTCGATGGACCGCTTCCGCGAGTACTTCCTCACGCATCCGTACCGCCCCGGCGACGGTCTTGCCGGCACGGTGTTCCAGATCGGGCGGCCGCTGCTCTTCTTCGAGGTGCGCGGCAACGCCGTGGTCGACTTCGGACGCGACGAGGAAGAGCGCGCCGTGAAGGCCGAGCTGAAGGAGCAGAGCGTCATCGCCTATCCGATCGAGGCCTACGGCGAGCGCATCGGCGCGATCGTGATCTCGCAGTTCGATCCCCGCCGCAACTTCAGCGCCGAGGACCTCGAGTTCGCCGCGTCCGTCGCGGAGCGCATCGGCGCGGCCAGCCACATCCACCGCCTCACGCGCATCGCCCAGGAAGGGCACCGCGCGGCCGAAGATCTGGCCCGGCGCGAGGTCGATGCCCGCGTCCGCTTCGAGGCCGTGCTGGAGACCGCGCCGGTCGGCGTGGCCGTCGTCTCCGCGGACGAGCTGCGCTTCGAGCTGGCCAACGCGCGCTTCCTCGAATTCGCCGAGGAGTTCGGGAAGCTGCCCATCGACGAGAAAGTCATCGGCCTGCGCGCCGACGACGTCCTCCCCGGCTTCGAGCGGACGCTCAAGCAGGTGGCCGAGGCGGGAGAGACGCGCATCGACCTGGCCTACGAGATTCAGAAAACGCCGGAACCGCTGTACATCAACCGCATCATCGCCGCGGTGCGCGGGCGTTTTTCGGGCATCACCCAGAGCCTGACGGTGCTGATCCAAGACGTCACCGACCAGGTCAGGGCCAAGCAGGAGATCGAAGACCTGGCCAAGATGATGGCCGAGCGCTCCGCGCGCCTCGACTCGATCCTGGCCTCGATGACCGACGCGCTGTGGGTCTACGACGCCGCCGGGCAGGTGGTCTCGGTCAACGAGGCGGCCCTGACGATGTTCGGCCTCGGCTCGCGCACGGAAGCGATCCAGCACGGCGGCTTCGAGGCCTTCCACCTCCGCTATCCCGACGGCCGCCCGGTGCCGCGCGACGATTTCCCCCACGCGCGGGCATTGCGCGGGATGACCGTGCCCGACTACCTGGCCATCGGACGGCACCAGATCACCGGCAAGGACCTCGACCTCTCCATCGCCGCGGCGCCGATCGAGTCGAACGGCATCGTCGGCGCGGTCCTGGTCATCCGCGACATCACCGCTCTGCAGGAGCTCGACCGCAAGAAGGACGAGTTCCTCTCCGTGGCCTCGCACGAGCTGCGCACGCCGCTGACGACGATCAAGGGCTACACGCAGCTGCTCGCGCAGACGGTGAACGAGCTGCCGCCCGACGAGCGCGCCACGTACCTCAACGCGGTCCTCGGCGAGATCGACCGGATGATGGGGCTGATCTCCGAGCTCCTCGACGTCTCGCGCATCGAGACGAACCGCCTGCAGATCGAGAAGCAGCCGATCCGCTGGGTCGAGTTCGTGAACCGCCGTGCCAACGCCTTCCGCGTGCAGAATCCCGCGCGCACGATCACGTTCGACACGAGCGCCGGCGAGACCGTGCTCCACGTCGACCC